>CAZCLL010000032.1:3993-19697 GCA_964499555.1 uncultured Fastidiosipila sp. | reverse complement strand
CTGCTCCGATCTCATCATTCTTCTCCATGGTGAGGTAGTAAATACCCAGAACCATGTCCTGCGTCGGCACGGTAACCGGCTTCCCGTCCTGAGGCTTCAGGAGGTTATTCGAGTGCAGCATGAGGAACCTAGCCTCCGCCTGCGCTTCAGAAGACAGGGGTACGTGAACGGCCATCTGGTCACCGTCGAAGTCGGCGTTGAAGGCGGTACAGGCCAAAGGATGCAGTTTAATGGCGCGTCCCTGCACCAGGACCGGCTCAAAGGCCTGGATACCGAGTCTATGGAGTGTAGGCGCACGGTTCAGCATGACCGGGTGATCCTGAATGACTTCGGCCAGGATATCCCAGACGATGTCTTCGCCTCTTTCAACCAAGTTCTTGGCCGTCTTAATATTGTGGGACCAGCCGCCCTCCACCAAGCGCTTCATCACGAAGGGCTTGAAGAGCTCGATCGCCATTTCAGTCGGCAGACCGCACTGGTGCATCTTGAGCTCAGGACCTACCACGATAACGGAACGGCCGGAGTAGTCTACACGCTTACCCAAAAGGTTCTGACGGAAACGACCCTGTTTACCCTTCAGCAAGTCAGACAAAGACTTCAAGGGGCGGTTGCCGGCACCGGTCACCGCACGGCCGCGACGGCCATTGTCAATCAAGGCGTCTACGGATTCTTGAAGCATGCGCTTCTCATTACGGACGATGATTTCCGGAGCCCCCAACTGCAGGAGCTTGTTCAGACGGTTATTACGGTTGATGACACGACGATACAGATCATTCAAGTCTGAAGTCGCGAAACGACCACCATCGAGCTGAACCATCGGACGAAGATCAGGCGGCAAGACCGGCAAGACATCCAAGATCATCCACTCCGGACGGTTCTCGGAACGGTTAAAGGCCTCCATGACTTCCAAGCGCTTGATCAAGCGAACACGCTTCTGGCCAGCAGCCTGGGACATTTCCACCTTGAGCTCTTGCGTCATCTTCTCGGTGTCAATTCTGCCCAGCAGCTCTTTGATCGCCTCAGCGCCCATCTCCGCACGGAAAGAGTTGCGGCCAAACTCGCGCACAGCCTCTCTGTACTCCTGGTCACTGATGATCTGTTTTTCGCTCAGTGTGGTTTCGCCGGGATCTAAAACAATGTAGTTAGCAAAGTAGAGCACACGCTCCAGCTGACGCGGCGAGATGTCCAGGATCAGACCCAGACGGCTCGGGATGCCGCGGAAATACCAGATGTGCGAAACTGGGGTCGCAAGCTTGATGTGGCCCATGCGCTCACGGCGTACCTTAGACTTCGTCACTTCGACGCCGCACTTGTCACAGACAATGCCGCGATAGCGAATCTTCTTATATTTTCCGCAATGGCATTCCCAGTCCTTTGTAGGTCCGAAAATACGCTCACAGAATAAGCCGTCACGCTCGGGTTTGAGCGTACGATAGTTAATGGTTTCGGGTTTCTTCACCTCGCCGTGTGACCACTCGAGGATGCGTTCCGGCGAAGCTAAGCGGATGCCGATCGATTCGAACTGCAACTCCACTTCTTTCTCTTTGCCGTTACGGTTTACGTTAGCAAGACGCAAATCAGCCATTTATATCACGTTCCTTTCACTCTTCGTCCGAAGAGACGGTAGAGTAGCCTGCTTCTTCCAGTTCTTCTGTAGTCGTCGTTACATCGTCAATGGAACCAATGAGGCGACGCAGGCGTGCGGTGTCGTAGTTACCGCCATCTGTTTCGTCGATCTCCTCTTTCACTTCGACTTCTTCGTCCTGGTAGTAGATGCGAACATCCAAAGACAGGGACTGCATTTCTTTGATCAAGACCTTGAACGATTCTGGTGTGCCGGACTCGGGGATATTCTCGCCCTTCACGATCGCTTCGTAGGTCTTGGTACGGCCATTCACGTCATCCGACTTCACCGTCAGAATTTCGCGCAGCGTGTACGCAGCACCATAGGCCTTCAACGCCCACACTTCCATTTCACCGAAACGCTGGCCGCCGAACTGCGCCTTACCACCCAAAGGCTGCTGGGTAACCAGCGAGTAAGGACCGATCGAACGGGCGTGGATCTTATCATCAACCAAGTGATGGAGTTTCAGGTAGTACATCACGCCTACCGTAACTTTATTGTCAAAGGGTTCGCCGGTACGGCCATCGTACACGGTCGCCTTACCATCCTCATCGAAGCCGCAATTTCTAAAGGCTTCCTGAATATCCTTCTCGGTCGCACCATCGAAAACCGGTGTCGCAATCTTCCAGTCCTTCTCTCTGGCGCAGCGGCCCAAGTGGACTTCCAAGAGCTGACCGATATTCATACGGGACGGAACACCCAAGGGGTTCAAGACGATATCCAAGGGGGTACCATCTTCCAAGTAGGGCATATCTTCCGAAGGCAAGATGCGGGAAACAACACCCTTATTGCCGTGACGGCCGGCCATCTTATCCCCGACAGAAATCTTACGCTTCTGAGCGATGTAGACACGAACCAGCTGGTTCACGCCATGCTTCAGGTCGTCATCGTTCTCGCGGGTGAAGATCTTCACATCCACCACGATTCCGGATTCACCGTGCGGTACGCGTACGGAGGTATCACGGACTTCTCTCACCTTTTCGCCAAAGATGGCGCGATAAAGTCTCTCCTCCGCCGTCAGTTCGGTCTCCCCTTTCGGAGTGATCTTACCGACCAGAATGTCGCCAGAATGCACTTCTGCACCGATGCGGATAATGCCTTGGCCGTCTAGGTCACGGAGCACATCATCGGAAACCTGCGGAATCTCACGGGTGATCTCTTCGGCACCGAGCTTTGTGTCACGGGCTTCACACTCATATTCTTCAATGTGGATCGAGGTGTAGACATCATCTCTGACCAAACGCTCGTTAATCAGGACCGCATCTTCGTAGTTATAGCCTTCCCAGGTCATGAAGCCGATCAGGGCATTTCTGCCCAAGGCCAGCTCACCATTATCGGTCGAAGGACCGTCTGCGATGATTTCGCCTGCTTCAATCTCGTCGCCAACAAATACCAAAGGCCGCTGGTTCACACAAGTCGAGTGGTTCGAACGCTGATACTTAATCAAGGTATATTCGTCCTTGGTCACCGGAGACGTTCTAATCACAATCGTATCCGCAGTCACGCGTTCGACGACACCCGGATTCTTCGCGACGATACACACACCGGAGTCTTTGGCCGCCTTATGCTCCATACCGGTACCAATCAAGGGCGCCTCGGTCTGAATCAAAGGAACCCCCTGACGCTGCATGTTCGAGCCCATGAGTGCGCGGTTCGCATCGTCGTTCCCCAAGAAAGGAATCAGGGAGGTTGCCACCGAAACCACCTGCTTCGGCGAAACGTCCATCAGGTCCACACGCTCCGGCGAAATCTCCTGGAACTTGTCGAGCCAACGAACCGTAATCTTCTTCGCCTTGAAGCGACCTTCTTCGTCCAGCTCCTCATTGGCCTGTGCAATGTAGAAGTAATCCTCTTCATCCGCAGTCATGTAGCGGACTTCATTGGTCACGCGTTTATTGACCTTATCGTAGATGCGGTAAGGCGTCTCAATGAAGCCATACTCGTTAATCTTCGCGTAGGTAGCCAGCGAGTTGATCAAACCGATGTTCGGGCCTTCCGGTGTCTCAATCGGACACATACGACCGTAATGCGAGGTGTGAACGTCACGCACTTCGAAGTTCGCACGGTCACGCGAAAGACCACCTGGGCCTAGGGCCGACAGACGGCGCTTATGGGTCAGCTCAGCCAAAGGATTATGTTGATCCATGAACTGCGAAAGCTGCGAGGAGCCGAAGAACTCCTTGATCGCCGCCGAAATCGGACGGGTATTAATCAGTTGTTGCGGGGTAGCGGTCTCAGCATCGGCCAAAGAACGCATCCGCTCACGAACCACACGCTCCATACGGGTGAAACCCACACGCATTTGGTTCTGCAGAAGCTCACCCACGGAACGCACACGACGGTTCCCCAGGTGATCGATGTCATCTAACTTACCGATATCGTGGTACAGCCCCAAAAGGTAGGAAACCGAAGCAATAATGTCTTCCACCGTCAGGTGTTTCGGGCACAGCTCCACTTGATGCTTCGCAAGAAGCTGATTCAAGATCTCCGCCGTATTCCCTTCCGCACTCTGGGCTTCCGCGACAATGCTTCTGAGCTTATTCACGCGCACCATTTCATTGATGCCGCTCTGTTCCGGCTTCACCAGATCCACCACTTCCGACGGGAAGAAATTTCGCAGGTAAGGCTTCACATCGACACGGCTATTGCCGATGACGTGGAAAACCTCGGCACCCTCCGTGAACATATCACCGACTTCGATAATCGGGATGATCTTCACATCATTAATGCCGTGGTTCTGAATCTCCCAGGCCACATCTTCCGAGATAATCTCGCCTTCCGAGACCAGGATCTCACCATCCGGAGTCACTACGTCCTCCGCTGCCTTGTGCCCAGCAATTCGTCGGGCCAAAGCAAACTTACGGTTGATCGTGAAAATTCCGACTTTGGCCAAGTCATAGCGGCGTGGGTCGAAGAACATATTGTTTAAGAGGCTCTCCGCACCCTCAACCGAAACCGGCTCGCCGGGGCGAAGCTTGCGGTAGAGTTCTTGCAGGCCTTCTTCTCTCGTGTGGCAGTTGTCCTTGGCCAAAGTCGCCAGGATGCGCTCATCGTCCCCAAAGTTCGCAATGATCTCGTCGTTTGTGCCGAAGCCCAAAGACCGCAGGAAAACCGTCAAGGGGAACTTACGAGTCCGGTCCACACGGATCGAAATCACGTCATTATGATCTGTCTCATACTCAATCCAGGCACCGCGGTTCGGAATAATTTGGGTCGCAAAAAGATCCTTGCCCATCTTGTTGTTCTTAACCGGCGTGTAGTATGCGCCCGGCGAACGAACCAACTGGCTGATGATGACGCGTTCGGCACCATTAATAATGAAGGTACCGGTATCCGTCATAATCGGGAAATCGCCGATAAAAATCACCTGATCGATGATTCGGTTATCCCTCTTATTGTTGAGTCTGACCTTCATGCGCAAGGGTGCTTCGTAATTGGAATCTCTCTCACGACAATCAGGGATGGACAAAACAGGATGGTCGATATCAAACTCCGTATCAATGAAGCTTAGCTCGATCTCGCCTGCGCCGTCGTCCACGATCGGAGAAACAGATTCCAGAACTTCCTTCAAACCTTCATCGATAAACCATTGATAAGACTTTCTCTGAATATCGACGAGGTTCGGCATGTCAATGACTTCATCCAGCTTGGAATAAGACATGCGCTCTGTACGCCCGAACATTTCAGGATGCAGCATATTGTGATTCACCTCTTAGTAAATTAACGGCAGAAACCGTCTGTACCGGAGAACCCGGTACCTTTTAGACATAAACAGCCCTTGAAAGCCGTTTACAGGTTCTCAGATGATAACACCTGAAAAAATGAGAATCAATAAATTCCGGCTTTGTCAAGGGCTTTTCTATTTTTTGGAGAAATTTCCGGCTCTACTGAACGAAATTCTCCATTTTGACAGCAAAACTGGCTGTTTTCCACCTTTTCACAAAGGTGCTTAGGGTTGGCGGCCACCTTACGCAGCGAACCACCAGCCCGGATAGATCGTCTGCGGAATGTTTGCAGGATCCTTTGTCCAGGTCTCCAGGTCCGCAGAGAAGGCATCACTTTGCAGCTTCTGCTCAATCTGAACGTACCAAGATTCCTTGTCTTGACGAGCAAGAACCGTCACCACATAAATCTTGTCTTGGGTCTCAATCGCCTTCGCCGTACCGGCAGTCGCCTCATCGGACAAAGCCCAATTCAGCACTTGACGATTAATCGACGAACCATTCGCCGTGGTGACATCTTCGTATTTCGTAGCCTTGGTCGCCTTCACCTCATTCGGTTTCACGACCTCATCTTTGTCATAGGCAGTCACGTCTTCTTCCGACTTGAACGTCTCTTCCAAGGTAGCCGCCGAATTACGGATCTTCTCGATCTCCTCATCCGACTTCATCGCCCCAGAACTGTCCTTCAAATCAAAGGTAGACACCATGAAGCTTGCGAGATCTCTCGTGTCTTTCTCTTTGGCCAAGAAATAGACGATGTGGAAGTCGTTTCCGCTCGCAAAGTAGGACGTATCGCCCGCCTTCCGCTCATCATCGAAGAGCCAAGTCGACTCCGTTGTGCTGCTAATCGAACTCTTACGGACCTTATCCACCAGAGTCACATCCGTCGGTCCCTCATACTTCGCCTTATCGGCTTCCGAAGCGTTGGCAATGGCCTCCTTCAGCACATCCTCAGGCGCCTTGATTCTCTCGAGAATCTCCTTCGCCAAAGCCTCGTTTTTGTCCTTCTCCTCAGCCAGCTCTTCGGTCGTAAGCTTCGTGCCATCCGTCTTCTGGGTCGGCGTCACCAAGGTAAAGGTGTGATAGCTCACCAGGTCATAAGAAGCCTTATCGTCCTCATAGACCTTATCAATATCTTCCTGCGAGATTTCGTAGGTAGCCGGCACCGCATCCAGATAATTGCTGGCCACCGTCTGGCGCTCCAGCACACGGCGATACGCATCTACCGTGAACCCTCTGCCATAGGAATTCGCCAGGTAAAGCTCAAAATCCAAAGGCGTCCCCACCTGAGCCTGCATCGATTGAATGTAGGTCTCGACATTGGCTTTATCTTCCTCCGTCAAGGTGTAGCCATTATCCAAAGCCTTCTGATACAAGACCATCTCCTGGCCGATCCCCTCTTTGGCACTCTTCTCGAAGAACTCGCCCCAGGTCAGATCCTCCCCAATAATATCCTTCGCCGAAGCCCTCATATCCAAGAGCCCGCCGCCACCAAAATACTGGGTGTACATGTTCACATTTGTATAATAGGAAAAATTATAGTCCGTCACGGTCGCCTTCTGCTGGTTCACCTTCAAGGCAGTCAGGCTCCTCTGCAGCACACCGAAGTTCCACAGAAGGTAGGTCGCCGCAATGATTACGGCCAAAGCCGCACCCACCACCACTAAGACTCGATTGCGAGTTTTGTGGCTCTTCTTGAGTGGCTTCTTCACACCATCTTTGGCACGCATTGCCTGGATTCTCTGATCCCGCTCTGCTCTGGATTTCTCCGTCTTAGACTCATAAGAGACTTCTTTTTTATTTTTGGCCATAACTTTTTATGTTCACTCCCCAAATAATTCATGTCATTATAGGATTACAAAACTTTCGTGGCAACAATCTTTCAGCGGCTTCACCCCGTCTTGACTAGGTTTGACTCGCCAAAATCCCGGATGATCCGCTGAATTCATGATAAATTTACGATTTCGTTCCGTTTATCCCCTACGCTGCCTGCTTTTCGCCAGCGCTTTTGCTTCGTGATTTGTCTTTTTTCGCCTTCATACGAGGTCTTCGTACGTAGTCTTCGCACGTGGTCTTCGCACGTGGTCTTCGCACGCCAGACGTTGGCGATTTCAGTTTCGGTTTCAGTCTTCGTTTTTCGTTTTCGTACTTAGTCTTCGTACTTCGCGTATTCGTTCTCAAGACTCTTGTCTTGGTTCGACTGGTCCCCTCGATCCGACGAGCGGTCCGAAGAACGATCCGAAGAAGCCTCCTTCGCCCGAAGCTGTTCGGCATACTCACTCGCCGACTCATTAATGCGAAGTCGTATGCGATCAATTCGTCTTTCATCCATCTTAATCACCGTCAAAGTCATATTGCGGTAATCCACCGATGGCTGCTCATCTTCGTCCGGGATCCGCCCCAACTCACCGATGATCAAGCCGGCAATTGTATCGTAATCTTCCGTATCTTCTTCAATAAACACAGCTTCCGGCAAAACACGGTTAATATCTTCCGGCGACAACATCCCACTCAAGTCGTAGGTGCCGTCATCATTCGTCTGGATGTCGTAATCTTCCTCATCGTATTCGTCCTGAATGTTCCCAACGATTTCTTCCAGAAGATCCTCGATTGTCACGATGCCTGCCGTTCCACCATATTCATCAATGACTACGGCCAAAGACACATGTTCCAGCTGCATCTCTCGAAATAACTCATCCACATTCTTACTCTCAGGCACCCAATAGGGTTCACGGAGCAGAAGTTTTAGGTCGAAGTTCGCCTTGGAATTGTCATTGGCCAGGTAATACAGCAAATCTTTAATATGAAGAACACCAATAATATCATCCATGTCATCTTCATAGACCGGAATACGGCTGTACTTCTCGTGAACTGCCACCTCAACCGCTTCTTCCAAGGTTGCATCAATTTTCAAAGCGACGACATTCGTTCGATGTGTCATGATCTCCGAAACTTCTTTGTCATTCAGCTCGAAAATGTTGACGATCATTTCGCTCTCGCCCATTTCGATACTGCCAGACTTCTTCCCTTGATCAAGCAACATGCGGATCTCTTCTTCCGAGGCAACCGATTTATTATCTTCCGGATTGATCCGCAAAATCTTCAAAATCAAGTCAGAGGACTTCGTAACAAGCCAAACAACAGGCTTCAGAAGTGCCTCAAAGGCAATCAACACACCAACAACTTTCTTCGAGAAGCCTTCCGGATTCGAGAGCGCCACTTGTTTTGGCACCAATTCACCTAAAACAATGGACAAATAAGAAGTAATTAAGGTAACCAGAATGAGTGTTAGATTGGTCACTAAATCTGTCGGCCCTTCAGGCTGAATCGCATAGGCGAGCCTTGTTGCAAAGGTCTGACCGGCAAATGAAGATGACAAAAATCCCGCAATTGTCACACCAACCTGTATGGTGGCTAAGAAACTGCCGGAATTCTCAATAAATTTCAGAAGTCTTTTCGCGGCTTTATTACCACTCTCCGCTTCTGAACGGATTCGATTGTCGTTTGAGGAGACGACGGCCATCTCTGTGGCGGAGAAAAAGCCGTTCACCACCAACAAGACCACAATCACTAAAATTTCAACCCAGACGTTACCGCTTACTTCTTGCGGATTCGGAACTTGAGTCAATGCCAGTACGCTTCGTAACCAGCCATCTTCCACGAAAAGTTGTCCTCCAACCAAACCCCCCGCTGCGGACCGTTATCTTCCCTGCTATGAAGCAGAATTCAGTATGTGGTCTGAGATTTTGTATCTCTTATCCGGGATTCTTGTTTCTCAATTCTGAGATTCTTTCTTCCCATCTCCATCATCTGAGATCTGGTTCTAGCGAAACGCCGGTACGAGGCAGTTTCCGGTACATATGTGAATTCTTGATCTGTACCGCATGTCATTTACTTATTTACTTGTTTATCACTACAATGCTTCGAGTCTACTGCATGCACGAATGAGGTTAGCGGAAAGTTTATTGAAATCATTTGAAGTCATGTAAAGGAAATCATTTGGAAATCAACATTCATTCGACAGGTACTCATCCTAAGATTCTATCAGCCATCTCGAATTATCCTTTTAAAAATAGCATAATGAGAAGAATATCGTCAATAAATGACTCATCTGTGGCCCGTTGGTACTTGTTGGTCATTCTTGTTGACAATCGTTGGTACCTGTTGAGACACGTTTAAACGATTTCGGTTTTTATCATGAGTTTTTGCCAGGTTTGTGCGTGTTTTTTACGTGTTCGTTGATTGCTGTTGCAAATGGTTACCATCTGATGCCAACAAGTTGGTAATTGATTGGTTGTCGTTGAAAGTAGATTTGATATGACTTATTGTCTTCTAGCTAGTTTTATTGAATGGTTTATGTAAACTTCCTATGAATCCATGCATTGTTCCTCGTTACCAACTTATTGGTAACTGCGTGTAAACGTATTACCAACTTGAGTAAACGAACGTTAGGTCAAATGGAAGTGAAGGCATTTTGTTCCCCATTGTCGTGCGAGTAGTATTTACGTGGCAAATTCGTAAACCAGATATCTGACGACCAATCTAGATACACATTATTTCACTTTGCTAGATGCTTTTAAGACAGAGTCATCTTTCAAGATCGATATTGTCAACGAATTGTCAACCAGTACATCAATTATACCTAGTCGTTACCATCAGTTACCAACCGGTTACCATCCATTACCATCTGTTGCCAACAGAAAACGCTCTCGACTCATTTTCTCAATTTGAGCTTGATGAGAGTCAAAGCTTCGGAACTTACGTAGACTCTTAAAAAAAATCTCATTAATCAACCATTTCTTCGTCTATAGCCAATTGGCAACAGGTTGACAATCGTTTATAATCGTTACCAACTCGTTGAAACAAGCAGATGACCACCAGGTTGAAGAAAGAGGATCCAATGGAAGACGTTTACACCATATTAGAAGTCTCTAAAATGTTGAAAATAACAACCCAAGCCGTTTACAAGCGTTTACAACTTGATCAAGAATCGTTGCAACAGTATGTAACAACCAAAGGTGGGAAGCGTTCGTTAACAAAAACCGGGATTGAGAAATTGACTGCAATCATGGGACTTGACAATCCGTTTACGCCTGAAGATGAAAGCGTCGTTGAAGAAGAACCAACGCCCGTTACCAACAACGAAGCTGAAGCAGAACTCCTTCAGTACCTAAGGGATGACAATAAACGTCTCCAGAACGATGTCGACGAACTACGCAAAGAGCTTGCTGAAGTAAGAAATCTTCGCGAAGAAGACCATAAAGCCGCTGAAGCTGAGCGTCGACAGCATGAAGATGCCAGACTTCGGGCCGATACACTCCTCTTAAAAGCTATGATGAACCAAGAAAAGCCTCGTCTTCTCGAAAGAATCTTTGGCAAGAAAAAATCAAAGGACGATGAGAATACCAATTAATTATTTTGCTTGTTAACAACCGTTGGTAACCGTTACCGCCAATTGGTAACGGTTACCATCTGGGTCAATTATCCTGGCACATCAATTCCATTATCTAGAAACGAACAATATCGTATTCTTGATTGTTTAAACATGTTGCCACGGATGGTAACTCATTGGTAATCGTTTGCAACACACTCATCCATCGCATTTTTAAGTTCTCCTCCTTATCAGTAGCATTCACATTTATTAACCTTCCATGCACATCGAGCAAAACCTGCTTTAACCAACAGTAAACCGTTGGTAACAGATTAACAACTGTTCCAAGCAGAATTATCCTCCGTATATTTGATTGATTTGTCTCACGAAGTAAACGCTAAGAATTCCACTGAAAGAGTTTTTCGCATTACCAACTATCCGCAACAGCTTGGTAACGTTTATAAACGATTACCAATTGTTAGTAATGATAATTTCTACACTTCAATTCCTTCACCTAAATGTCACGACTCACTTGCAACGTAGAATCAACGTGTTACCACCGATTGGTAAGCTGTTGGTAAGCGTTGTCAACAGCTAGTATTAGTAATGATCAATCCTGTCAGGCATTTTTAATTGAAATTTAACCGTGAATTTCTATTCATCATCTCATCTCCCCATTTTCAACTCGCTGATACGGCTTACCAACGTATTGCCAACATAAACCTCTCATAGCCAATCGTCTCAACGTTGGTTTCCGAGAAGAATTCATCAACTGTACAGGAATATCTGTCAATTAAACGGGGCATCATCACGTTACCACCTGATGACAATTGGTTGGTAACACATTCAAGAATCTTGCAAACAATATCAACAGAGGAAAGGTAATAGCCAAGTGTCTAGCGCTTCGAAAGAAGAGCGATAATACGAAATCCTTTCAACGGTTACCATCAGTTGGTAATGTATTGGTAAGCGTTGTCAACCATCTTATCGAGCGTTGTCAATTTCGCTTGTTCAACTACCGATGGCTAAAATTTGCTGCAAAGAGTTTTTAGTATTTTCCCTCGGTTGATAATCCGTTTATAAATGGTGGTAACGGGTTGGTAATGCATTACCAATTGTTACCAGCCATTTCAACTCGAAGCTTTTCTCCTGTAAGGGTTACTTAGATAAGAGGCTGGCACGATTTCAACGCAATTTTTATACTGCTTGCCTTCCGTTTATAATTATTGGTAATCATTGGTACTGCGATGAAAAGGTTGAAAGTACGCCCACTGAAGCAACGCTTTGGTATTCATTATTCTTGAAATGCTTATATAACAGTGACAAGGCGTTTAATGCGTTACCATCAGATGACAATAGATTGGTAATACATTGGTAATCGTTACCAATCAACGGCGAGAGGGGAGAGGGGGCTGTTTTTACTTCACATGCTTGTCGTGCTTGAAGCAGGATCTCTTTCAATGGTTACCATCTGGTAGTAAGTCATTGGTAACCCATTGGTAATCAATTGAAAAACGTTGACAATCATCGCATCAAGCAGGGTAAAACGAATATGTCCAAGTCAAAAGGATTTCTGTCAGCTGGTAAAGTCATTTGACATGGTAATTCTCCGTTTACACATGGTGGTAACAAGTTGGCAACGTGTTACCAAGCGTTACCATCAGTTTCAACGAAGACCATTAGGTCATTCTGATCTCCTTAACTTGAGTTCAAGCTATTTCAACGAAATTTCAACAGATTACCACCGGATAACAATTGGTTGGTAATTGATTGGAAACTGCTGACAACAATGGAGAGTAGGGAGGAGTCTCGCACAATTTAACGATTGATGTATATATATTTAGAATTTTAAAATCATAAAACACTTTCCTTCAGTTTTCAACCGCTGTTTCAACAGTTGTTAACAGTTGTTAACGGTTGTTACCCATTACCAACGCAAGTTACTTTGACGGTTTCATCTCAAGAGGTTGATGGTAGAGTATTTGCTCCCAGACCATGGGGATACAAGCTAGATGTGATAAACAAAAGCCCCCCGTTGCAACAAGTGTCAACATATTTACAACCGATGGTAACAGGATGGTAACACGGTGGTAACCGTTGCCATCACTGGGAAAATACGAGAGAGAACCCAGCGGAAATAACAGAAAAAACGCAAGACAGGCCAACGGCCGAACTAGTCTCGATAACCCAAGAGCTCAAGGATTCGCTCTAGCTCAGCCATATCATTGTATTGGATTTCCACGCTGCCTCGCTCATCCTTACCTTGTTTGAGTTGCACTTGCGTGCCGAATTGCCTTGTCAATTGACTTTCAACGCGTTGCAACTGGAGTTGCAACTGTTGCAAACGCTTGGCCTTATCGTTGTCAACCGTTGCAACCAACGTATCTGAAGGGCGCTGCTTGCGAAGTTTATCCGCCAGTACGTTTGCATCACGAACCGAGAGTTGATCCTGTATGATCTTGCCAGAAAGGTAGAGCATGTCGCTTTCGCGGGTCAAACTGAGGATAACTTTGGCATGGCCTGTCGATAATTTGCCATCAGCAATCTGGTCTTGTACAAAAGATGGCAGTTTCAACAGCCGTAAACTGTTGGTAACCGTTGCACGACTCTTACCAACGGACTGTGCAATCTGGTCGTGAGATAGATCGTACTCCTCAAGTAATTGCTGATAGGCATTGGCTTCTTCCAGTGGGTTCAGATCATTTCGTTGAACGTTCTCCAGAAGGGCCTGCATCTGTCTTGTAAACGGTTCTAACTCACGTACGATACAAGGAATCGTCGTTTTATGGGCGAGAAGAGAGGCACGCCAGCGGCGCTCACCGGCGATAATCTGGAACTTCTCGTTACCAACGGGTGAAACAATGATTGGTAAGATCACGCCATTCTCACGGATCGAATCCGCCAGTTCCTGAAGGCGTTCAGGATCGAAATTCTTTCGCGGTTGATTCGGATCGGGCGTAATTTGATATACAGGGATGTCACGTACTTCTTCAGTCATTCGTTTTCACTCAGTCGTCATCGCTACTTTATTCAGATCATCTTCAAGTCACCCCGAATCAGGCATTTTATGAGATAACGCCTGATTACAGAATGGTTACAAAGTTCCACGTGGAACTTCCACATCAGCTATCTATGGTTGCGTACTGCGCATTCTCCTGAATGAAATTGCGTCTCGGCTCTACCTTGGCGCCCATCAAGAGATCCAAGGTTTCGTCAGCTGTCTGGAAATCTTCGGCGCTCACTTTTAGGAGTTTACGTTTGGAAGGATCCATAGTCGTTTCCCAAAGCTGGGTTGCATCCATTTCACCTAGACCTTTGTAACGCTGGAGTTTCGGGTTTTTCCAGCCTGTTTCTTCCTTAATTCTCTCTACATCTGCGTCATCGTATGCGTAATAGCCTTCCTTGCCTTCGTAGACACGATAGAGGGGAGGGCAAGCAATATAGACATGTCCGGCATCCACCAGAGGCCTCATATAGCGGTAGAAGAAGGTTAAGAGAAGCGTTCTGATGTGGGCTCCATCAACGTCCGCATCCGCCATGATGATCACCTTGTGATAGCGAAGCTTAGAGATATCAAAGTCTTCACCAATCCCGGTTCCAAGGGCTAGAACAACCGGTTGGAGCTTCTCATTTGTGTAAACCTTATCGATTCTAGAGCGTTCTACATTCAGCATCTTTCCCCAGAGAGGCAAGATGGCCTGGTATTTACGTTCACGCCCAGATTTTGCGGTACCACCTGCGGAATCGCCCTCAACAATAAAGATTTCACTGAGTGTTGGGTCATTACTTTGACAGTCCGCTAGTTTACCAGGCAATGCATTCGATTCAAAAGCTGTTTTCCGGCGAGTCATTTCTCTGGCTTTACGAGCAGCGATACGCGCTTGTGAAGCCGCCATGTTTTTCTCAATGATCAGTCTTGCCGTCTGGGGATTCTCTTCTAAGAAAATCGCCATCTTTTCGTTCATAACTTGCTCTACAATTGTACGGATCTCACTGTTGCCTAAACGAGACTTCGTTTGGCCTTCAAACTGAGGATCCGGGAGCTTCACACTGATGATGGCGCAGAGTCCTTCACGAACATCTTCGCCGGTTAGATTCGCATCAGACTCTTTCAAATAGTTGTTCTTACGTGCATAGTCGTTGACAACCTTTGTCAACGCAGATTTAAACCCGGTTAAATGCGTTCCGCCTTCAAAGGTCGAAATATTGTTGGCGTAGGAATAGACATTTTCAACGTAGCTCTGGTTATATTGCAAAGCCATTTCAACGAAGGTATTTCCCTGGCGACTTGCAATATAGACCGGAGGCTGGTGAATCACTTCTTTTTTGCGGTTCAGGTACTCCACAAAGGCGATAATACCGCCTTCATAATGCAAATGAACCTCTTTACGCTCTTCATCATCCCGGTCATCAATGAGGGTAATCGCCACTTCTTTGTTCAAGAAAGCCATCTCACGATAGCGCGTAATCATCACGTCGAAGTCAAACGTTGTGCTCTCGAAGATCTCTGGATCTGGTTTAAAGATACTGGTCGTACCCGTTTCTCCGTTTTCCGCGTTGGCAACGACTTTCAACGGCTTGGTTGTTTCGCCACGCTCAAAACCAATCTCATAAACCTTGCCATCACGAGCAACATAAACGTCCATCCACTCCGACAAGGCATTCACCACAGAAGCACCAACGCCATGAAGACCACCGGAAATACTGTACGCCCCACCGCCGAACTTTCCGCCGGCATGAAGAATCGTATGGACCACTTCAACCGTTGGGATGCCCATCTTAGGGTGCATACCCACCGGGATTCCGCTCCCATCGTCTTTCACCGTGACTGAGCCATCTTTATTTAAGGTAACCCAAATCGCGTCACAACGTCCGGCCAAAGCCTCATCCACGCTGTTCGCCACAATCTCATACACCAAGTGATGAAGCCCTCTAGGGGTCACATCACCGATATACATCGCAGGGCGCTTCCGGACGGCCTCCAAGC
>CAZCLL010000032.1:0-3983 GCA_964499555.1 uncultured Fastidiosipila sp. | reverse complement strand
TCTCTGTGCTTAACTGGTCCTGGCCACTCGTATCCACAAGGGTTTCCGCAAAATCATCATCGAGATCAGCCAAGGCATACACATTGTCCGCCTCATTGATGAGTTCATCACTCAAGCCCAGGGTAGCATCGTTCATTGGTAAGTCTTTTTCGTTCTCATTTGTCTTGCTCATTGGTCAGTAGCACCTCATATCATAGATATTGACCGGACATGCGCCGGTCAATTAAGCGTTGCCTCAGTGTATAGGTGGAGATAGGGGAGAGGTAGGCTCTGTCAACCGTCAAGACTAATGACTTGGGCAAATCAGGAGAAACAGCTTCTAAAAGAGATCTCTCTTCTAATGATTTCAAAAAAAGAATTGTCCCTTTATCTTTACTGCTTGTAATTTGGTCCAGATCAAAAATAGCGATAATCAGACGTGCGGCCAGTTCATATTCACCACCAATATGTACGTACATTATACCACAGCCTCCCTCAAAAACGCCGACAGTCAGGGCCTAGGAAACCCTAGCGATCGTGCCATGCTGCACCTTAAAATACGCCGGTTTATCTGCCGATACATTCAGTAACCAGTTCTGATCCAGCTGCTCTGGATCCGTACAAGTCACAAATATTTGAACATGTTGTAGACTGTTCAACAGATGTTCTCGTCTTCCGATATCCAACTCCGATAACACATCATCCAGTAAGAGCACTGGTGCTTCATTCACTTGGTGGCGGATAATCTCAAGTTCTGCCATTTTCAAGGCCAAAACCGCCGTCCGCTGCTGTCCCTGTGACCCGAAACTTTTGAGCGTAAAGTCATTGATCAAGAGATCAAAATCATCTCGATGAGGCCCAGAAGAGGTACTCCCCCGAAAAATATCCTCATTCCTTGTTTTTTTCAGTCGTTGAAAGACGTTGTCAACGATATCCGCCTGTTGCAAATCGATGGTAACACCGGATAGCGTCCTGTACACCAAACGAAGTTTTTCCAATCCACCCGAAATTTTCTTGTGGATATCTCCCGCCCAAAATGAAAGCTTATCAATGAGTTGCAAACGGTCCATAATCAAATTGGCAGCCACTCGAGCAAATTCTTCATCCCACATCGAAAGTTGCTCTGCCTGAAATAGGTCAAGAGATTTTCCCAAATCACGAAATTGTTTCAGTAAAGTATTACGTTGTTTTAAAATACGAGAAAAGAGTTGCAAGTTCTGAAAGTAGCTAGGTTTAATTTGACTCAGAAGCAAATCCAAAAAACGACGTCTGACAGCCGGTCCATCTTTAACGAGTGATAAATCCTCCGGAGCAAAAATCACAGCATGGAATGTACCAACGAAGTCAACGACACGAGGTACTGAAATTCCGTCCTTTGTGAGCTCTCGTTTAAACTCGTTACCAACCGTTACCAACCGTTTGTAACGAATACCAACGGATTCTTCATAGGCATCATCCAAGACTTCAGCGTAAGAAGCGTAGTATTTGAGATCAATATTGTAGAAAGAACTGCCATGTCGGATCAATTCTACGTCCTTTGATGTACGGTGAGAACGTGCACAAGCGCACATATTGACCGCCTCAATGACGTTCGTTTTGCCTTGCCCATTGTTTCCATAGAGGATATTAAGACCCGGAACAGGGGAGAGGTTTACCTCTTCATAGTTTCTGAAATTTTCGAGATGGATACCACTTACAATCATTAGGCAGAACTTCCCACGGCTAGTCACAGACTTCCAGCAAGAAGCTGCGTAAAGAGCAAAAACAATTAAACATACCGGATCATGAGCTTCACAATCCATAGCAACAATACAAACAATAGTAGCAATGACAGCAATGTGCACCTGCTGGAGCTAGATCCATTGATACATGAGCAATAGAAATCGCAATTGCAATAGTAATAGCAAGAGCAAGAGCGACAACAAAAGCTAGAAGCAACGGATACAAAATAACTAGGTCACAAGCCCGGCACGTGAAGTTGGAAAACTGTCCAAACAAAACGCCAGAACGAAGCAGGAGCCTTCAGGATGCTTATTTCCGCAGCGGTAAGACCAAGTAGGAGAATCGGTCACCTTCGACAGGACGGATGACACAGGGACCCACAGGGCCATTAAAGGAGATCTGAATCTGTTCATCCGAAATCACCTTCAGCGCATCAATGAAATAGCGAGGATTGAAGTCAACATCCAGATCCTCTCCTTCCATCGTCACAGGGACTTCATCGTAGAGATTTCCCAGCTCCGTATTCGCCTGAATAATCATGGTCTTGTAGCGATCAAAGGTCAGATTCATTGGAAAACGGCGATCCTCGGACGGAACAATCAAGGTCGAACGCTCCACTGCCTGATAGAAAGCCTTCGTATCCACAATGACGGTCGTTGTCGAAGAGTTCGGCAGAATCGACTTATAGTTCATGAACTCCTGTTGGATCAGGCGAGAAATTAACTTCACATCACCCATGTCGAACTGAATATGGTTCTGGGTCGTATAGATCTCTACGTCACCGGCTTCACCCAAGATCGCTTGAATCTCCTTAAGCGCCTTACCAGGAATCAAAAAGTGGACATCCGGAAGCATCACATCCATTGTCTCACGGCGAAGAGCCAGACGGAAACCATCGACAGCCACAAGCTCTAAGTCGAAACCTCTACTGTTGAAGAGAATGCCGTTGAACGAAGGACGGGACATATCCGTCGAGACCGCAAACAAAGTCTGTGAAATCATTTCACGCAGAGTCTTCTGGGGAACCTTTACCTTCGAAACATCCTCCATCTCCGGAAGAACCGGGAAGTCTTCCGCATCCATTCCCTTGATCTTGAATTGTGAGTTACCAGAATTAATCGTAGCAAGCTTGTTGTCATTTACATCAATCGTCACCACGTCTTCAGGAAGTTTCCTGACAATCTCGTGGAGCATACGCGCATTCATAACCACTCTGCCAGGTGTCAACACATCGCCGGGCAAAAATGCTTCAATACCCGTCTCCATGTCGTAGCCCGTAAGTTTAATATGATCATCAGAAGCTTCGAACAAAATACCATCCAATAATGCCAGCGTAGACCGTACAGAAACGGCACGCTGCGTGTAAGATATTGCATTGGACAATTGATCCTTCGAACACAAAATTTTCATATAAGCTCTCCCACAATCGAGTGATATCACTGCTTTTAACCAACAGTATAATTTAAGTTATTTTATCATTCTTATTATTATGGTGCTGTGGAAAATGTAGAAAAGCCCGGAAACGCCTGATTCTACGTAGTCCATAAGCCATTTTCCCTGTTGATAAGTCGTTGATAAGTCTGGGGATAAAAAAGGCGAAATGTGGATGAGATTTTTCTCCACTTTTTTCCAGGCTTATCCACAAGGACTTCATCAACATTTCCACAGAAGATGTGGAAAACTTATGGGTACGAAGAGGCTTTCTTCAGGCGGCTTTGGCCAAAGCCTAGGCTAACGACTACGCACTTGCTGTGGGCACGACGCTGTCCGAAGTCTTAGGCTAAAAGGTCACTGAGGAGATTCTACCTGGCGGAAGAATGCATTACAACTTCGTTGATTGGGTGCTTAACAAAACGCTTAATAAAAATCATGAGCAGGTTTCTGACTACACAACGAGCGTGCAGACTGACCTGAACGAGCAGGCTGGTATCGGAATCAAGGCGCAAACCCCGCCAGTCAACCAAGATAGGATAGACGGACTGGTGGAGAACATCTTATCAAAGGATGACTTCAACGAGGTCAAGGAGAATTTGAACGAGTCAGTGGTGAACTACACGCAGAGCATCGTAGACGACTCGATCAAGGAGAACTCAGAGTTTCAGCACGAGGCGGGACTTAGCTCAAAGATCATACGCAATTCTAGGGGCGCTGCTACGACTGGTGTAGCCAGCTGGCCGGGAGCTACCACTACAAAGACGTCAACGCCACTGGCCACGACGTATTCCGCAGGCACAAGTACTGCCGGTGCACGGTGGAACTGGATCTCGGGGGCGGCAAACGGC
>CAZCLL010000031.1:0-19898 GCA_964499555.1 uncultured Fastidiosipila sp. | reverse complement strand
AAATCGTGCTAAAGACACTCGAACCATTAAATCCGGGATCAGAAGGGCTCAACAGCAATGTCAACCTAAAGTATCGTGTTGATTTTTGATTAAATCCGGAATTAGAACGGCTCAACAGCAATGTCAACCGAAACAATCGTGTTGATTTTTGATTAAATCCGGAATTAGAAGGGCTCAACAGCAATGTCAACCGAAACTATCGTGTTGGTTTTTGATTAAATCCGGAAAGATGGTCACTATCCAGTAAAGACCACCCAGAGTATCATGTTGATTTTTGATTAAATCTGGATTTGCTTAATTCGACCCGCTAAACAGTGGTGAGTATAGGATTTTACACCCCAATGACAATCAAGTAGAAGAACCCAATCCACCAAGAACCCGCAGAAGATTTCGCCAAAGCCCCTTCACTTCGCTATACTAACAATAAATGAGCAAAAGGTGGGGTGAGACTGTGGACGAGAAGAAGAATCGGAATTTCAGATTACATTGGCCAGAGCTTTTGACTCACCAGAGTGCACGTCGCCGAGCGGGTGATCTGGGAGATTCGTCGGAACTGAGTGGTCAAGGGGATAGTGCCACTACAACTACCACGACCGCCACAACACCAACCGCCACAACACCAACCGCTACACCCCCAACCACACCAACCGCCACAACTCCAACCACCCCAACAGCCCCCAGCACCACAACCCCAACCACCCAAGACCAAACCTTTGACGGAAGAAACCCCTTCGAGAAAGATTATCACCGCATCATTTTGAGCGCATCGTTCAGGCGGCTCCAAGATAAGACACAGGTATTTCCACTCGACCAAAGTGACTTTGTAAGGACGAGGCTGACGCATTCGTTGGAAGTTTCGTCTTTGGCCAAATCTTTAGGTGAGCAAGTTTCGCATCAGTTGCAAGCGAGGGGGCTACCCGGAGCGCCGAACGAGCGCGAGCAAAAGGAAATCGCAGACCTTTTGCTCTGCGCGGGCTTGTTGCACGATATTGGGAATCCGCCCTTTGGCCACTATGGTGAGACGACGATGCAGGGCTTTTATCGGACGAACCTGGATAAAATGCTTTTCCGCGATAAGCCGCTGAGTGCGTGGCTCACGCCGCAAATGCAGGAGGATCTCCGAAATTTTGAAGGGAATGCGCAGGCGATCAGGCTGGTTTCGAAGCTCCATTATCTGGTTGATGAGCACGGGATGAATTTGAGTTTTTCGCTCCTGCACACCTTGATGAAGTATCCAGTGAGCTCGCTGATGATCGACAAAGATTCCGAGGACACGCGCTATCACAAGATGGGATACTTTTATGCGGAGCGCGCACTTTTCCGCGAGATTACCAAAGCCTGCGGAACCCTGACCACCAGGCAGGGGGACGAGCTTCTTTTAAGGACTGAAGGCTCCCCCGACGCCAGGGACCAGCACCCGGATCTCAAGCAGTTGAGTTTTGCGCCGGATTCTGGAAATCTGATGGCATGCCGCCACCCCTTGACCTACCTGATGGAAGCCGCCGACGACATCTCCTACCGCACCGCCGACCTGGAAGATGCGTCGCGGAAGGGGAAGATTACCTTTGGCCAGCTAAAGAATTGCCTTCACGAAAACCGCCGCATCCAAGGCATTTCCGAAGCCTTGCGCCTCGAATATTTTATGGTGACCGAGGAGCTCGACGAGAAACTACTGCAAGCCCTGAACCGCAAAAACCAAAATCCCGAACTCTACGCAATCCAGAATTGGTTGGTTTTTGTGCAGTCGCGCCTCGTTCGCGAGGTGACCTTGAGCTTCTGCCAGCACTACGAGGAGATCATGGAGGGACGCTATCTCTATGACTTGTTCCATGATAATTTGGCCGGTTTGCTGCTGGATGTTTTGGGGGACATTGCCTATGATTTTGTCTTCAGCTCGCAGTCGATCGTGCAGCTGGAGGTTGCGTCCGACGCCATCATTGGCGGTCTCCTCGGAAAATTCGTCCCGGCCTGTCTGCATTACGACACCGAGCTCCCCCAGAAGCCGGTCGACCAGCGCCTCATGGCCCTCATTTCGGACAATTACCGCGCCCTCTACTGGCGGGAGTCGGAGGGGAAGGACGAGGGCTTTCGCCTCTACCTCAGGCTCCTTCTCGTGAACGACTATATCTGCGGGATGACGGATTCTTTTGCCAAAGACCTCTACCACAAGTTTAACGGTATTTATTAGGCCAAAGCAGAACCGCCGACCACCCACCAGCCATCCACCAGCGCATGAGTTTATTTTTAAACTTATGCGCTGGCTACCAGAGCAAGGTAACAGCGCGACCACCAAGATTAAATTGCCCAGTTTGTAACCAATTGACGTACGCTTCGGCCCCCGAGCCTTCACACTAGGGGTGAGAGAGATTCGTTTTTGGGCCGATCGGATTTTAGGCGGTTCACACCGCACCGCATGTTCCTAGCCAAACGTAGTGGCTTTCCCTTTTCCGAAAGGAGGCGCCAAATGAGAAAAGATTTTCAGAACCAGAGTGAAGTAAGTAAGAGTGAGATTTTTAGGCAGGGTGTCAAGCGAGTCATTATGACTTTCGTGATCATCGCGGCCACGATTTTGCTGGTTCGTTTCATGCTCCAGCTCTTTGCTGCGGATGCGTCGAATCCTTTCGTAGAGGCAATTTACCGGATCACCAGTCCCTTGACTTGGTTCTTCGATTTGGTCTTTCCGACGCTCCGGCTGACAGGCGTGGCTCGCGGGATCTTCGAGATTCCCACCTTACTCGCCGCCGGCGTTTGGGTTTTCCTGGGCTGGTTGATCGCCCGCTTAGTGGCGTCCCCGGACCGCAAGCCCTTCGATCATAACAACATGGCGATCTAGGCCAAAGCCGCCTCCCACAACTTCCTCCCAAAACAAGTTGTGAAGCGATAAGGTCAGACAGACGTAAAAAGCCGCCAGCGATGGCGGCTTTTTACGTAGGGAGGAGGAAGCTGCGGCTTTGGCCAGCTCAACGACCAAAGCCGCGGAGGAGGAAGCGAAGTAGGTTCTACATCTCAGAATCGATGCGCAAGATCGTGTCGAGGAGGACGTTGACCCCTTTGAGGCACATCTCGGTCGGCGTGAATTCGAGCTCGCAGTGGCTGTGGCCCTTTTCGCTGGGGACAAAGATCATGGAGGTGGGGATGACATCGGCCACATACTGGGCATCATGGCCCGGCCCGCTGTACATGCGCATGGCCTGGTAGCCGTAGTCCTGGGTGCTTTTTTCGACGAAATCCACCAGGGCAGGGGAGAAAGCTACGGACTTTCGCGCCCAGGCCTCTTCGTAGCTGACGGCACAGCGTTCAACCACCGAAGGGATCTTGTGGATGATGGCAAGACATTCACGGATGACCTCGGGGTTCTGGTGCCGGGCATCGAGGGTGAATTTCACTTCGTCGGGGATGATGGTATGGATGTTGGGATGGGCCGAGATCTTGCCCGTCGTGTACACAAGCTTGCTATCCAGCTTGTCAAACTCATCGTGGAGATACTGAATGGTCTTGGTCGCTGCGTAGCGGGCATCTTGCCGGTAGGGCATGGGCGTTGTGCCGGCGTGATCGGCTTGGCCTTTGAAGGTGAATTCGTAGTTAATCATGCCGCAGACGCCTTCCACAATGCCGATGTCGAGCTTTTCGGCCTCCAGGACCGGCCCTTGCTCAATGTGGAGCTCCAAAAGGGCCGCACAGGTCGACGGATCCAGGCGGTTTGCTTCGTCACCCTGGTAGCCGCTCTGGGCCAGGGCATCGCCGAACGTGTAGCCCGGAATATCCTTGGCAACGGATGCCAGCATGGCGGCTTTGTCAAACTTCCCGCAGATTACGCCGGAGGACATCATCGCCGGCTCGAAGCGTGCGCCTTCTTCGTTGGTCCAGACGACAACGGTTACTGGGTGCCGGTGAGGGATCTCCTCCCGGACAATCGTCTCCGCCACCTCCATGGCGGCGAGAACCCCCAGAACCCCATCGTAGTTTCCGCCTTGCTTGACGGAGTCGAGGTGAGAGCCCGAGAGGATGGCCGGGAGCGCTTCGCTGCCCGGAATGGTGGCGTAGAGGTTTGCCATGTCGTCGGACACGACCCTTGCACCGATGGCTTCCATGCGCCTTACAAATTCGGCCCTTGCGGCCAAAGCCGCCTCCGACAAGGAGTAACGCGTGACGCCACCTTGGCCTGTATCGCCGAATTGGCTAAAGGTATGAATTTTATCTGCTAATCGTTCGAGACTACATGAGATCATGTTTTTTAATTCCTTTCACTTTCCAATCATGTTATGCTGCGCTCGTATCAGGATGCGGCTTCCACTTGCTTCTTGGCCACGCGGACACCGGGGGCGATGGCTTTGGCCGGACAAACCGTGAGGCAGAGGTGACAGCCCACGCATTTGGCTGCGTTCATCACTGGCTTGCCGTCAGTAGCTCGTTGGGTCAGTGCCTGATGGCCGCCGTCGTAGCAGGAAATGACGCATCGGCCGCAACCGACACAGGCCGTTCGGTCAAATTTCGGATAACAGACGCCGGAGCGATCCAGCGTTTCTGCCGGGACGATGTTTGGAAGCGCTCGCCCGACCAGCTCCTTCACCGACTGCAAGCCACTCGCCTCGAGATAGCCTTTCATCCCCTCGATCAAGTCGGTGATGATGCGGTAGCCGTACTGCATGACAGCGGTGGTCACCTGAATGTTTTCGCAGCCCATGGCGATAAATTCGGCAGCGTCGCGCCAGGTCTCGATCCCGCCCATGCCGCTGATGGGTGTGTCTTTGAGCGCCTCGCAAGCCTTGATCGATTGAATAAAGCGGAGGGCAATCGGCTTGACCGCCTTGCCGGAGTAGCCGCCCACACTGGTTTTGCCCAAAACATCCGGCCCAGAAGAGAAACTCTCCAGATTGACATTCAGAATGCTTTTTATGGTATTGATCGCCGCAATGCCATCCGCACCCGCTTCCCTAGCAGCGATGGCCGGAATTTCCATGTTGCCGATGTTGGGTGTCATCTTGGCTAGGATCGGCACATGGGTCCCACGGCGAGTCGCTCTTGTATACGCCGCCACCAGTTCCGGATTCTGCCCGACGTCCGAGCCTAGGCCGTTCGCCGCCATATGGGGGCAGGAAAAGTTACATTCAATGATATCTGCGCCAGCACTCGTGACCACGCGCGCGAGATATTCCCACTCCGCCTCATCTTGCCCCATGATCGAAGCAACGATGATTTTGCTCGGGTACTCTTCTTTCAAGCGGCGCAGGAAGGCTAGGTTTTCCGCCAGCGTGTGGTCGGAAATTTGCTCAATATTCTTAAACCCGATAAACGGATTGCTCTCTTTCCTCAAGGTGTCGAAGCGTGGTGAGACCTCGTCAGGCACGAAGGTGCCGATCGTTTTGAAGGCAACGCCCGCCCAGCCCATGTCAAATGCTTTGGCGACCATTTCGTAGTTGCTCCCCACCACGGATGAGGAGAGGAAGAAGGGGTTCTCGCAAGGAATTCCACAGAATTCGATGGCCAAAGCCGCCTTTTCCACCGGTTTCCTTTCCCTTCGGTAAGCAGCGGTCAGCTCCAGAAGCTGCGGGATCGCCACCGGCCGATTGACCTTGCCCTTCAGGCAGGCGTCCAGACAAGGCTTACTGCAATCTAGACAAGGAAGGCTTGCTGGCAACTTGCCGGCGGCCCCTTGCTCGTTTTCAAAGCGCACGGAACGGATGATTTCTTCAATCTTGATCTCGTACGGACAAGCCTTTTCGCAGGGCGCATCGTTACATAAGAAACAGCCGCCGGCCTCTTCCGTCATGGTTAGTTCTCGATACTGTTGGCTCTTCAAGCTGATCCCTCCCTTTTATTTCCTGGGTGTGCGTTTAATAAATTGGCCAAAGCCGGGTGTCCCCGTAAATTCGCCCTGATCGTAGACCAGCCTGCCCCTCACGTAGGTCTGCACCGGATAACCGTGCAGTTTCTTCCCTTCCCAGATGGTGTGGTCATAGTCAGAATGCATGGCTTCTGCCGTGATGGTGAAATCCTTCTCCGGATCATAGATGACGAGGTCGGCATCCTTACCCACGGCAAGCGAGCCTTTGGTGTCGCAGCCAAAAATCTTCGCCGGGTTTGTGGCGCAAAGTTCTACAGCGCGGCTGAAGGAAATCTTCCCATCGTTTGCTGCAGAAAGCATGTACGGGTAGAGGTTCTCGACCCCGGCACAGCCGTTGGGGATTTTCGTGAAATCGTCTTTGCCCCAGTCCTTTTCATAGCTCTGGAAAGGACAGTGGTCTGTGGCTACCGTGTCGATTCCCCCGTTTCTGATGGCTTCCCAGAGGGCTTCACGGCTCTCTTCACCTTTCATCGGAGGGGAGCAGACAAAGTTGCGGCCATCCTCTCTTTTATAGACATCGCTGGTAAATTCCAAATATTGCGGACAGGTTTCCACGTAGATCGGGTAGCCCTCTTGCTTCGCCTGTACGGCGTTGAGGAGGCCTTCCTTATCGGCCATATGGACAAGATAGAGGGGTGTGTCATAGGATTTTGCCCAGTGCACAGCCCGTTTGTCGGCTTCTGCCTCGACATCTTCCGGCCTCGAAAGATAGTGGTACCACGCCGAGGTTTTGCCTTCCTTGAGAAATTGCTCGATGTTCATGTCGATGACATCGGGGTTTTCTGCATGGAGATTGGTGATGGCGCCGACTTCCTTTGCCTTCAACATGACCTTCACAAAGGTGCCGTCATCGACCATCATGCCTTCTTTTTTATAGACATAGAAGCATTTGAAGCTGGTGATTCCAGCATCTACGGCCGCCTGGAATTCATCCAAAATGCTGCCGTCATTCAGGTCTGTAAGAATGCAGTGAAAAGCATAGTCTACGCAGGCTTCGGGATCGCACATGGCTTTCCGTTCTTCAATGACTTCCAAGATCCCGCGGCCTTTTCGCTGCATCGGGTAATCAAAAACGGTGGTGACGCCGCCGCAGGCTGCTGCACGGGTTCCAGCAAGATAGCCGTCCGCAGACTGGGTGCCGCCGAAGGGCATCGCGAGATGGGTATGTACATCAATCGCGCCAGGGAGTACCAGCTTGCCAGCGGCATCCACTACAGTTGCTTCAGGATAGTAAAGTGTCGTTCCGATGGCGGCAATTTTTCCGTCTGTAATGGCGACATCCGCCGTAAATTGTTCTGAAGCAGTGACTACTGTTCCATTTTTTATCAAGAGATCCATTTTGTTTGCCTCCTTCGTCTTCGTTAGGTGCAGGTGTGCCAAGAGGCACACCTGCACAACAAGTAGAGATTATTCGTTGATTTTGTAAACCAGGACCAGACCGGAGCGCTGGAAGACCTGCGCGACTTCTACTAGGTCCATACCGCCGGCGTTGGCGGAGATTAGGTTGGCGACCCAAGTCACACCGAAGTCCACCTGCCCTGTGTAGACAGCGGTTGTTTCACTGATGTCACCACCACCAGAGACGATTTCGACATCCAGACCGACTTCCTCGTAGAAGCCTTTTTCCAGAGCGACGAAATAACCCATAAACTGTGCCTGCGGGAGCCACTTGAGCTGGACCTTTACAGAGGATTTTTCCGGTGTTCCGAAATCCTCGGCTACCGCATCTGTCCAATACGAGGTGTCACGGATGTCATCAAGGGTCAAGTCTTGCAAGGCACTCGCCGCTGTGGCATCGGCCAGCTGAATGTAAGTTTTGGCCAGGTCAAGCGTTGCCTGCATGGCGGCTTCGTCCATCTTGCCGTAATCCGTTACGGCTTGGCCTGTTGTATCGGTCTCCACAAGCTTTTTGACTTCACTTGCCATGTAGGCTTGATGCTCTGGGGAAACAGAGGAACCGTAGTGGAAGACAATTTCTGCCGCTTCGTCTGGGTGTTCCACAGCGTACGCCCAACCTTTCAGTGAGGCCGCAACGAAGGCTTTTACGGTGTTGGGGTTTTCCTCAGCAAAGGTTCTTGTTGTGAAGATGTTGTCTTCTAACATGGCAACGCCTTCATCATTCATGTCGATCGTGCGAACCGAATCCCCATAGCCGTAGCCGCCGTCATAATCATTTTTGACTAGACCCAGTTCGTTGAAGGTCATGGCAGAAGCCAGGAGAATGGAATCATCATCAAATCCATCCATATCAAACGACATGCTCAGATAGGACGTATCTTGGCCGTACTTTGACAATAAGGCTTGGATTTCATATTCGTTTCCAAGACCCCAGTTTCCGACTTTGCCTTGGGAAGCAGCATCGAAAATGATGCTCTCAGCACTTTGGTCCACATCATAGTAGAGCCCTTCGGATCCGCTTGCACCGGGTTCAGTGGTCCCACCGGGTTCGGTGGATGCACCGGGTGCGTCGGACGCAGCTGGTGCGGTGGTGGTGGCTTGGCCACCGCAAGATGCCAGAACTAGCGTTAGGCTTGCCGACAGCAACAAGGCGGGAATTCTTTGCCCCCATGTTTTGTAAACTCGTTTCATTCGATTTTCCTCCTTTGATTCATTTCCTTTGTTCTAGTGCTTATGTAGAAGCTGGAAGTCCGCTCTTTAGCGGCGTCCTTTCAGCACGGCACCCTCAACGATGAGAAGTACGACGTATAGAAGAATTCCAAGTGCGCAGGCAACCGCTATGTAAGCCCAAGCGCTGGCGTATTGTGCCAAGACGATGTTTTCCCGAATCTGCCGCCCCACACCGACGATGTATTCCGCAAAGTATTCACTGACCAGTGCGCTGATGACCGAGCCAGGTACACTGATCCGAAGTGCAGTAAAGACATAGGAGAGGCTGTTCGGCAGCCGTAACTTGCGAAAGATCTGCCATTTGGAAGCGGCAAGTGACTGCATCAGGTCTTCGGAGAAGGGTTTCAAGTTTGTTAGCCCTTGGTAGGCGTTCACACTCATGGCGACCATAGAAGTGATCGTGACCACTGCGGGTCTCGGCCACGTCACTTAGGTCCTTCGTCAGGTTGTTCAGGATGGGCGCAATCGCTATAATCGGCACCGCATTGAAGGCGGAGACGAGGGTCAGGCCGCCAGCTCCCCAGGTGGGGAAGACTGAGGCTAGCACGCCCAGCAGGTAGCCCAGTAGGGAGCCCAAGAACAGCCCACCCAGCGCGGCGGTCATGGTGGCTTGGACATTGACGAGAATCGCCGGCCCATTGTCAGCAATGATTCGGATAATGCGTCCTGGCAAGGGGAGGGTAAATACATCCGTTCCCAAGATCATGTGCAGCACTTGGGTCTGCCAAAGGATGAGGATGACAAGCCCGAAGAGCAGCGGGTAGACCACAGAACTTGCATTGGTCTGAGAAAACTTTTTCATTTGACACCTCTCTTCTTCCGTTTTCTGCGGTAGGGGGAAAAGAGCTTTTCGAGGAGAGACATCAGGTAGTAGCTCAAGATGCCCACCACGGAGCTTAGGATCACGATTTGCCAGAAGACGTAAATCGTCATGGCGTGTTTCAGGGACTGGGACAACATGGTCCCCAAGCCACCGCTCCCCTGCAGGGTATCGACCAGAATGGAGGCGGTGATCGCCATGGGTGCCGAGATCTTCATTCCGGTAAAGAACTGAGGCATGGCGGAAGGGATCAAAAGTTTTCGGTAGATCTCCATCTTGCTCGCTGCCAAGGAGTACATCAGATCGTGTTTCTCCTTCTCCACGGAAAGGAAGCCGGCCAAGGTATTCGTTGCGACGGGGTAAAAGGTCAAGATGGCGGCGATAATTACCCGGCTTTGGTTAATGTCTTTGGTGACCGCCAACACAATCGGAGCCATACCCAGAATGGGGATCATCTGGATGATCATTAAGTAGGGGAAGGCGATTTTTTCCACCACTTTGAAGAGGCTCATCAGGATAGCGAGGACATAACCCGTTGCCGCTCCGATCAGGAGACCCAAGCCCGCACGGGAGAGGGTGATTCCGGCATTGCTCAGCACCAGCTGAAAGGCCGTCTGATCACGGTTCACCCGATTGGTGCTGAAAATCGATTCGACAATCTGGTAGAGGTGAGGCAAGACGTTCTCAGGACTTCTTTTCGTCTGTTCCACGGCAAAAGCGCCGATTTCCCAAATCACGACTAGGCCCAGCACCCACACCAGTGTCACCACTTGTTTGGGGACTTGGCTGCTTTTTTGCTTTTTCATGCATAGACCCCCTCAAAACTGTTTCTCACCTGGGTGACCAGTTGGTTGAACGCAGGATCTCCTTTTATCGCCAGGGTACGAGGTCTTGGCAAGTCGATATCGACCACAGCGGAGACTCGGCCCGGATGAGGCGAAAGAACCACGACTCGATCGGAGAGGAAGACCGCCTCCGAAATGTTATGGGTCACGAAAACGATGGTGGTATTGGTTTTCGCCCAGATGCCCAGAAGGTCTTCGTTTAACTTTTCCTTTGTGAATTCGTCCAAAGCCGAAAAGGGCTCATCCATCAGCAGGATTTCGGGGCGAATGGCCAAGGCACGGGCGATCCCCACTCGCTGCTGCATGCCGCCGGAAAGCTCATAGGGATACTTTTGGCCGAAATCCAGAAGGCCTACGAGGTCCAGCATTTCCGTCACTTGGGCGGTCCGGTATTTTTTCGGCAGGCCCTGAAGCTCCATCGGCATACAGACATTCCGCCGAACGGTACGCCAGTCGTACAGAACCGGGCTTTGGAAGACGATGCCGAACTTCTTCTGCAAGCGAATCTCTCGAGGCGTTTGTTCTCTGATGAGAATGTGACCCGATGTGGGCTCCTGTAGATCGGCGATCGCGCGGAGGAGGGTGGTCTTGCCACAGCCTGAGGGGCCGACTAAGGAGATAAATTCGCCTCGGTTGATTTTCAAATTGACATTGCAGAGCGCATCGACTGTGTCGCCACGTTTTTTGTCCGAAAAGGACACGGACAAGTCGTTGATTTCAATTTCCGGGCCTTTGGCGAGTGTTTCTTCAACTTCCCAGTCCATGCGGTGGGGGATGGTACTCTTCTTTGCAGTCATAATTTCCTCCTGAAAAACAAAATGGCGTAAGGTTGATTCCCCTTACGCCGTTGTAAAAAGTGTGGTTATTCTATTTTTGGGTTAGTGCCAGAGCGTTTCGTAGATTGCGAGGATCGCTTCTTTGCTCACCTCTTTGATCGTATTCTGTGGGCTCCCACTTGCGAGTGCGTCGTCTGCCATCTTCGTGGCTTTCTGGGCAAACGTGCTACGGTCGATGCCGTATTCCGCTAGGGTTGGGATTTCCAGTGTTTTGACCAAAGCCGCCAGGGCCAGGGTAAACGCTTTTGCTGCTTCTTCGTCGGTTGTTCCGACTTCTGCCGCCCCAATCGCCCGGGCGATCGTGGCGAATTTCTCATAGCATCCGTCCAAGGCATAGTCCATACAAGCGCTAATCAACATGGCGTTGGAGATGCCGTGGGGGACATGAAAGATCGCACCAATGGGTCGACTCATCCCATGTACCAGGGTGACGGATGCATTATTGATACAGACACCCGCCTGATAGGCGGCCAGGGCCATCTCTTCTCTAGCTTCCAGATTGCTTGGATCCTGGTAGCTCGGTACGAGATTACGAAAGATCCGCTTGATCGCATCGAGTGCCCAGAAATCGGTCATCGGATTCCCTTTTCTGGAGGTGAAAGACTCCACCGCGTGAGTTAGTGCGTCCATACCGGTCGCCGCCACCACGCTCGCCGGAGCGGTCAAGGCGAATGCTGGATCCACGATGGCAAGCGCGGGAAGGAGGGCATCGCCTTTTAAGAGCATTTTCACGTCCCGGGCGGTATCGGTAATTACGGTGAACTTTGTCGCTTCCGAACCTGTACCTGCCGTGGTGGGGATGAGGGCGAAGGGTGGGAAATCGCCTATGATTTCCTGGCCTACGTAGTCCGAAAGGATCCCCGGAAGAACAGTCATGGCGGCTATGGCTTTTGCACTGTCGAGTGGACTTCCGCCGCCGATACCAATCAAACAATCACAGTGTTCTTGAAGGTAGACCATGACGCCTTCGTTAATCATGACATCCGTCGGCTCGCCGGTGATCTCGCTGAAGATCTGGTAACTCATTTCACAGCGGTCCAAAAGATCGGTCAATTTCGTAACTGCACCGGATTTACTCACGTTCTTTCCCGTGACGATCAGTGCCTTTTTCCCCAGGGCTCGGAGATGCTGCCCGCTGTTTTCGAGAGCGCCGGCCCCTACGATGCTTCGTCCCGGTAGGGTAAACGGATAGGCCATCAGATCTCCTCCTTAGTGCATGGTCTGGTCGACTACTGTCAACACGTCATCGAGTTTGGCCAGTTCTTCAACCAGTTGCTCTTCCGTGATGATCAGGGGCGGTGCCACTAAGACCACATTTTCATGGGTGTAGGTCATGAAGCTTTTCTGTGCCAGAAGTCCGGTGATTTTCTTCATCAAGCCTTGTGGATCTTGGTTATAAGGGACGAGTGGCTCTCTGGTCGCCTTATCTTTCACAAGTTCTACACCAGAGAAGAGGCCGATGTAGCGGACATCGCCGACACAAGGGTGTGCTTCTTTCATGGCTTCCAATTTCTGGCCGAGAATTTCCCCGGTCTTTTGGACGTGGTCCAGAATCTTCTCCTCTTCGTAATAGCTGACACAGGCAAGTCCCGCCGCCGAGGCCAGCGGATGCCCGCTGTAGGTGAGTCCGCAGGAGAGCACATGATCGTCGAAGTAGGCGGCAATTTCTTTGCTGACCACCGCCCCACCTAGGGGAACGTAACCGCAAGTGACGCCTTTGGCAAAGGTGACGATATCCGGTTTCACCCCGAAGTGCTCGAAGGCAAACATTTTGCCGGTACGGCCAAAGCCGGTCATCACCTCATCGCAGATCATCATGATGCCGTACTTGTCGCAGAGTGCGCGAACGCCCGGCAAGTAGCCTTCCGGCGGGATCAGAACCCCGTTTGAGCCGGTGATTGTTTCAAGAACGATCGCCGCCACGCTCGTGGGATTCTCATAGACCAGTTGCTCCTCTAGTTTCGCGAGATAGTAGGCTGTGGCTGCCGCTTCTGACGCAAACTGTAGGGGCTCACGGTAGATGTAGGGATCAAAGAACTTGACGAAGCCGGGAATGCCTGGTTCCAGCGGGAAACGTCTGGGTTCTCCGGTGAGATTTCCTGCACCGAAGGAAGACCCGTGATAGCTTCTGTAGCGACTGAACACCTTGTTGCGTCCGGTGAACATCCTCGCCATCTTAATGGCGTTTTCGTTTGAGTCTGCGCCGGCGTTGGTAAAAAAGACCTTGCCCATATTGTCCGGCAAGAGCTCAATGATCTTCTTGGCCAGCAGGGCACGAGGCTCTGACGCATAGGACGGCGCTACGAAACAGTATTGGTCTACCTGTGCTTTGATGGCATCACCGATTTTCTTGTTGCCAAAGCCCAGATTCAGATTGACCAATTGGGAGGACATATCTGTGTAGCGCCGCCCTTCTGCGTCCCAGAAGTAGATCCCTTCACCTTTGGCTACCGGTATGGGATTCAATGTGCCCTGCTTGCTCCAGGATTGCAGGTTGTACGTTTTTGTCATCATGACTAGTTCTTCACCGCTCATATTCCTAAACTCCCCTTAAAAATAAAAAGAAAGGCGCCGTGGGCGATCACTCTGCCCACAGCGCCTTTGCTGTTTTATGTTGCCCATGATAGTGCTCGGGGCTTTGTCTTGTCAATCAACAGAATGTTGGAAAATTTTTCGCTTCGCTAGCAAAATTTTGGGGATGTCTTCGTATCATTTGTACTATTTGCGCTTATTTATCGGATTTTTTACCGGGATCATCTGACGTTTTCTTAGGATCGGACGGTTTCTTGAGATCCGGTGTCTTGCGATCTTTCTCCTCTTTTTTATCGCCGGGGATGGGGCCTCGTTGCTTCCGCGTGAAGGAAACGATCAGGCCTAGGACTGCGACGAGACCCGTGCTGACAAGGAAACCTTTGAGGAAATTCTTTTCTTTGGCCGGTTCTTCCGTTGTGCCTGGCTCCGTAGGGGTGGGCTCCGTTGGGGTCGGAACCGGGACGTTACTGAGTTTCAGGACGGCCGCAGAGAGCCCCGGGATCTCATAGGAAGTCACGCCTAAGAGTAGGTCTGCAGAGGAGGAAGTGGAAGCGGCGGCTTTGGCCAAAGACAAGTTCACGGAACCATTCGCCACGAGGGGGGCATAGTTGGCGAGAGGGAGAGTGACCTGGGCGGCCTCTTCGGCGGCGTTGAAAAGGACATGGTACTTGAGCTCGCCGGTCGCAGGGTCGTGGATCTCGTAGTGGAGGAGGTCGCGCGTGGGGTCGGAGGCGAGCTTGTAGACCTCGGTGATGTCTTGGTAATCGACGAGGCGGAGGAGGGGCTCAGCCTGGCGGAGGGCGAGGAGGTCCTTGAAGTAAGCGAAGGCCTCGGGGAAAGTGGCCACGCGGTCATAATCCAGGTGATTGATGCTGTCGGGGGAGATGTAGGAGTTGTGGTCGCCGTCCTTCGTGCGCATGAACTCCTGGCCGGCGTGGACAAAAGCCATGCCGTTGCTCATCAACTGAATCGTGGAGGCGAGCTGGTGGCGTTTGACCGTAGTTTCGTCGCTGTCGTTGGGATTGGTGGCCTTTAACTTGTCCCACATGGTGAGGTTGTCGTGGGCTTCGTTGTAGACCACGGACTGCGAGGCGTTGAGGTAGTCACGGACTTGCTGGGCACCGAGGATGTTATCGTAAATGTTCCAGGTGGCCTCGGAATTCTTGAGACCGCCGACCCAACCGGCCTCTGAAGCTTCGAAAACGGAGCCTTTCAGCAGGTCGCGCAGGCTGTCGTTGAAGAAAGCATAGCCCGGCAGCTCTTCGGCGTGGTACTGGTCGGAAGGGGTGACGCCTGCGGGATGGAAGCCCATTTCCCAGCCTTCGCCCAAAAGAATGATGCCTGGATCGATGCGGTGGAGGGCTTGTTCAATCTGGTTCATCGTTTCGGTGTCGTGTATGCCCATGAGGTCGAAGCGGAAGCCGTCGATCTGGTATTCAGTGGCCCAGTAGGTCAGGCTGTCAACCATGTAACGGCGGTACATGAGCTGCTCACTGGCGGTTTCGTTGCCCACGCCTGTGCCATTTCGCAGCTGGCCTTTTTCGTCGTAACGGAAGTAGTAGCCGGGCGCGGTGAGGTGGAGGGGGCTATTGGTGACGTCGAAAACGTGGTTGTATACGACGTCCATGATCACGTAGAAGCCCGCATCGTGCAGGGTCTGGATCATATGCTTCATTTCCGTGATGCGCAAGGCCGGGTCGGTGGGATCCGTGGAATAGGAACCTTCGGGCACGTTGTAGTTTTGCGGGTCGTAGCCCCAATTGTAGGCTTCGTTGTAGCCCAAAGGACCGGTTTCATCAATAGATTTGAAGTCGTACATGGGGAGGATTTGGATGTGGGTGACGCCCAGGCTCTTCAGGTAGTCGAGGCCGGAAAGGTTGCCCGCGTCGGTTCTTGTGCCTGCTTCGGTGAGGCCCAAGAATTTCCCCTTGTGGGTGATCCCGTTGTCCGGAGCGATGGTGAGGTCACGAATGTGAGCCTCGTAAATGATGGCGTCCGTGTAGCCGCCGTCAAAGGATTTTCTTGTTTCAGGCCAACCTTCTGGGGAGGCTTCTGACGGGTCAAGGACAACGGTTTGTTCGCCGTTGGCAGTGACGGCCTTCGCATAGGGGTCCACGCTGACGTTGGTCGTGCCATCCGGGAAGGTGAGGCGATAATTGTAGCGGACCCCGTTCAGGTCACCGGTTTCCGTGTGTTCCCAAGTGCCTTGGCTGCCAGCAAGGAGCGGAATCTCGTTGGTAACGGTTGCCAACTCGTTGTAAATCAAGAGCTCAACGCGCTCGGCCGTCGGCGCCCAGACGCGGAAGGTAGTCTCCTCAGGCGTGTAGATCGCCCCGAGCTCTCCCTCATAGTAGTAGGTCTCGTTGAATTCATCCGAGTGCAACCAGGCAAGTTGTTGCCGGAGCTCATAGCGGCCAAAGCCCTCGACCTCAAAGCTCAGATCCTGCGCCGGACCAATGGCTTGGGTGAAAGTGACCACCAGCGTGTTGTCGAAATTTTGGGTGGCGTTTTTAAATCCATAATCTGCGACCTCTGCCCCGGTAACCGTGAGGGTTGGAAGTTCTGCTAAAGGTATGGTTTTCGATAAGGTGAGTTCGGCGGTGGTGTCGGTTGTGAGTATTGCGTTCAAGATGACATCAGGGATTTCGTCTGCCCCATAGAAGATGGTGGGGTTATTCTCAGCGATCCAGATCTCTTCTTCTTCGGAGAGCCCGGTTAAAAAGATGTCTTCTGGCGTGTTCTTCTCCGCCCAATCATTTCCGCTCTCTGATTTCCTCACAATGAGCCCAACTCTTTCTATCCCTTCGGGATCTTCTAATGCTACGGTGGCGACGGCTGTGCCGTTCTCGTCAAGGGTAAATGGATATTGCTGGCCTTCGCCTGTCCCGACCCAAGCCCAGACATTCCAAGGCTCGTAGTTCTGGTCGGTGTAGCGAAGGTAGTGAATTTTGAGTGTGACCTTCGTTGGCGCTTCCGCTGCTGCCTCCGGTGGTACATTATAGTAAATTTGACTCTCGATACCCCGAAGCCAAATTTCCGCCGCACCATCACGGATCGTAGGGAAGAGGTCAGCGGTTTGTTTCGCCCACTCTCTGGTGCCGTCGTCCCCTCGGGCAATGACCCCGATTCGGCCCCAATCGGCCGGCAAATTCACGGTGGTGTAGAAGCCATACTCGTCTTCGCCTTCGAAAGTGTAAACCTCTCCAGAACGCCCTTCGCCCCAGATCCAAAGTTTCCAATCCAAAGCCTGATCTTCTTCCGCAGGCTGATAATGGATGGTGAGTGTGATGGTCTCTTCTGGAGCTTGCAGTGCGGTTGGCTCGACGGTGTTGGCTAGAAGCGACGCATAGGGTCCCAGCACCAAAGTGAGTAGGAGTAGAGTTGAGAGTAAGACCCTTCTGACGGATCTGCCGGCTCGTTTCATGGCGTCTTCCTCCGAAGTTGATAATACGTTTATTATAGCTTCTTAGGCGGACTTGCGGGGTTTAAATTCTCTTTGATTTGTTTGTTTTTGTCGTTGGGTAAGGCTGCGGGTAAAGAATGGATCGTTTTACACATATATAAATGCAATATTGAAGGTTGGTATTAAAAAAGATCGATGGTACTTTAATCGTAATAAGTTACATTTGGGCAAAACTCGTCTCGATCCGAGTTTAACATATTATCTGTTGCTGTATTTTGCTGAGAACACCCAGAAATCATCCCGATCGGGTATATTGGCGTAAACTTTGCGACCGTTTAGCCTGCAAAACTCGTCTCCAGCTTGGATCGAGACGAGTTTTGTCCATGCATCATATTACATAAGAACCTAGCCTGCCCAGCACTTTATTTCTTGCCCGAAAAATCCTCTAGCAAACGCCAAACAACAAGCACCGACAAGAAAAATTCCCCGTACATTCCGAATCACTGCCTCAGACCCCATCAAGCGAACGCCACGTCCACCAAATTCAGGGCAGTTCACAAATGCAAAAGCCGGAAGCGAACAATTCATACGCTTCCGGCTCCCCAATCCCCCAATAGTTAGTTGGTAGTACCCCATCACAGCGCAGCAATCCGCTCCTTGTCCTCAGCGCTCAACGAGAAGTCGAAAATGTTGAAATTCTCGGCTTGGCGAACGGCCTTGTGCGACTTCGGGATGACCGCCACGCCGCGCTCGATTTGGTAGCGCAGGACCACTTGGGCGGCGGATTTGCCGTACTTTGCGCCGATTTCTGCAAGTTCGGGGTAGTCTTTCAGGCCGCGGAGAGGGCTCCAAGCGACAGGGACAATGTTGTTAGCGAGGCAAAACTCGATCAGCTCGTGATTCCACTTGCCTGGATGCGACTCAATTTGGTTGCAAACGGGGAGGACGAGCGCTTTTTTCAGAAGTTTCTCCAGCTGCTTCTCGGAAAAGTTCGACACGCCGATGGAGCGGAGGATGCCGAGACCTTGATAGCCTTCCAGTATGCGCCAGACGCGGCGGGTTTCCTTCTTGTCCTCCATCGGGTGGTGAATGAGGTAGAGGTCGATGTAGTCAGTCTGGAGGCGCGCCAAACTTTGTTCAATCACGGCCTGAACCGACTCCGCATCCTTCACGGTTTCCGCGTCTGTCGGGAGTTTCGAGGTGATAAAAAACTCGCTCCGATCGATGCCGCTCGCCGCAATTGCGCGGCCCAGAACTTCTTCGTTGCGGTAAGAAACCGCCGTGTCGAAATGCCGGTAGCCCACCTGGATCGCGGCCTCGAGCTCCGTGGTGTCGTAATCCAGTTCTCCCATGTATTCGTTGTTCTTCTTGCCGAAAGTATTGGTCCCACAACCTAAAGCGGGCATTTCCAGGTAGTTACTGAATTTTAAATACTCCATACTTCTCCTTTATTTTTCTTGCTTTGCGTTTGCGTCAACAGGGTAGGGAAGCGCACCTTGGGTAGGTGGCAACACACGTTTTCTGAGGTAGGCCGCATCGCCCAATTCTTCCTTGAGGGCTGCTTCTGCGGTGTCAAAGGCGGTCGCCAGAGGTTCGAGCCTCTCTGCCGGCATTTCCTTGCCGCGGTATCTCGCTTCCGCCACAATTTCGGCCAAAGCCGCCCGCCGCGACTTCTCTGCCTCTTCTTGGACAGAAGCTTGTGTTTCTTCCGCGGTGTCGATTTGGCCTTGCTTATAAAGAGCATCCGGGTCGGCCGGCGTCAGCACAGGCGCGGCAGGTTCCGATACTTCAGTGGCCGTCGCCGCTTCGCCGGCCAGCTTGGCCTCCGCCCGATCCAGAATCTCGGCGATTTCAAGCTCCGTCAAGCTCGGCGCAAGCGTGAAGGCTTCTTGCATGTGATGGAGGCCTAAAAGCTCATCCCAATAGAAGACCGCACGGCGACGAGCATCAGGAATCTTCTTGGCGAGCCAATCCCGATTATGAATATTGGCGATGTGCTCGACCCGTTTTTTGTAGTAGAGCCAAGCCAAGAAAATCAGGAGCGCTAGGCCTAAGAAGACCGCCAAAATCGTCAGGAGGATTTGGCCGACGCGGCCATCCTGCTGCGGCAGCTCTGCTTCACTCGTGGAAGCCGGCGTTGTGGTCTGCTGCGGCGGCTGGGTCGTAGGCGTCTGGTCGGACGGCGTCGTAGTCGGCTCAGAAGTTGGCGGCGGAGTCGGCGAAGGCGAGGGGGTGGGCGATGGAGAAGGTTCCGGCTCTTGGAAGCCTTCGCCATTGAGGCCGCCGGGCGTCGGGTCGACCGCAACCCAGCCCAAACCGGTCAAGTAGACTTCAGTCCAAGCGTGGGCGTTGTTGGAATTGATATATGCCGTATCGCCACGCCCGATCTCGCGCTGATCATCGCTGGAAAGCGCATAGCCTTCCACATAGCGCGCCGGGATCCCATTGAGGCGCGCGAGCATTGTCATCGCGCTCGCATAGTAAGTGCAATAGCCTTCGTAAGTCTCCAGGAAGTAGCGCACAAAATCCACATCGGCGGGCGGCACCGCAGGGCTCGTCGTGTAGGTGAAATCCGGATTATCCGTGAAATAACTCAGGAGCGCTTGGACGGCCGAGTATTCTCCGCCAGCATCGGCCGTGATCTGCTGGGCCAGTTCGTAGACATAACCACCTGGCACATAGTCTGCAGTGGCGGGGAGCTGGAGGTAATTGTCACGCGCGTTCGCATCGTTACCTAAGGTCCCTTGGAACGCCGCTGCAGCCTGGTCTAGGGTCGCGAGAGTGGAGCTGCTGCTTTGGCCAAAGCCTAAGACACCAACGTTGAGATCATAACTTTCGACTTGGTAGGCGTGCTGGTTGTCGAAGATGGTTCTGGCGTAGACAGTGCCGGCCTGGTTGAAGTAAAAGAGGAGGGCTTCCTCGCGCGAGGAGACGAGCTTGGTCGGCGTGCCACTGTGGCAACTCAGCTGGGTGCCCTGCCGAAGTGGGG
>CAZCLL010000030.1:7386-20088 GCA_964499555.1 uncultured Fastidiosipila sp. | reverse complement strand
TCTCCCCTACTTTGACCACAGGTTCACAAGGTGCACCCAAATGCATTTTCATTGGGATACTGACTCTGGCCGGTGTAGGAAGAACTACGTCTCGCAATTCAGATGTGTTTTTGCGATGCTCTGCATGCACGCCGCCATGGTTCTTCTGAACAGACAAAATCGTGCCCTTTCTGAGCGATACACTCATTCTCTTCCTCCTGTTGCTGAGCATTTCATTATGAGCAAGGAATGAACTACTATCCTTCGATTTCGCTACGATCGGGTAGTCAAAATTCTCCGGTGATACGTAAATCCGTATCGTATGTTCGCTTGAAAATAATAAAACACTTACTTTTTTACATGTAGCTATTATATCGATTCATTCACATTCTTTACAAGTGACCCAGGACAAATAATTACCGCACAAGGCGTAATTCTTAAATTCGCAGCTTCCAATTCCAAACAAAGCGTAAACATCACAAAAGGAAATCTTTTTACCAGCCCTCTTTTATGCTAGTATTTAAGATAAATGATACGTTCTACTCAAGGGGTGTCTCGAAAATGCCGATGCGTCCTCACCTCAAGTCCACTCACACCTGGGCACGCCTGCTATGAGAACGTGACAGAATCTACATAAGAAATGAGGAATGCCATTTGTCTGAAATTCGATCGAAGTTTAAAGAAGTCTTAGCCTCCGTCCTACCGGTAACCCTAATCGTGATCCTTCTCAATTTTACCTTGACCCCTCTCGATGAAGGGCAGCTCCCCCGTTTCATCATCGGGGCGATTCTAGTCTGTATCGGTCTAACCGTCTTCCTTTTCGGTATCGATCAATCGATCGAACCCATTGGCCATTCCATGGGCAGTGCCTTAGCGAAATCCGGGAAGTACCCGGTTGTCATCACCGTGACCTTGATCTTAGGCTTTTTCATCTCTTACGCAGAGCCAGATCTCCACATACTGGCTTCCCAAGTCGATGCCGTAACCCAAGGGCAATTCAACAAGACCTTGATGGTCGTTGTCGTATCCATCGGCATCGGCACGATGATGACCTTGGGTCTCATCCGCATCCTGAAGTCTGTACCTCTCCGCTATGTTTTTACCGCAGCCTATGCGCTGATCTTTATCCTCTCGATCTTCGCACCCGCAGACTTTATCGCAATTGCTTTCGACGCCTCAGGAGCAACGACTGGAGCGATTACCGTGCCTTTCATGTTAGCGCTAGCTGGCGGGGTTGCCGCACTGAAAAAGGACAGAAAAACTGCGGAGGCCGATTCCTTTGGCCTAATCGGAATCGCCTCAACGGGAGCCATTCTAGGCGTCCTGATCACCGGTCTCATCATGGGTGTGGACAAGCTCGAAGGCCAGCTCCCACCTGTCGTTCCAGACAATGGCAACCTTCTCCAGGGCTTCACCTCGATCCTCCCCCACCTGGCTTGGGAGACTCTCCTCTCGCTCTCCCCCATCTTGCTGGCCTATCTCCTCTTCCAGTTCGTCGTGTTTCGTCATAGGGCCAAAGACGTCTGGTCCAACATCAGCGGGCTCATCGTCACCTATATCGGCCTCGTGGCTTTCCTCCTCGGTGTAAACGGCGGCTTCATGGATGTCGGAACCGAACTGGGCGTGAAGCTGGTTTCTTTAGACAGCAAGGTTCCGGTTCTTTTCGTGGCCTTACTCCTAGGTCTGGTCACCGTGCTGGCCGAGCCAGCGGTCCATGTCCTCACGCATCAAGTGGAAGACATTACCGGTGGCTATGTCAGACGCAGACTGGTCCTGGGCTTTCTCTCCGTTGCTGTAGGGCTCGCGATTTTCATGTCAGTCCTTCGTATTCTCGTTCCAGAAATTCAACTCTGGATGTATCTCTTACCGGGCTTCGGCCTCTCGGTACTCTTGGCCTATTTTGTGCCGGAACTCTTCGTAGGCATGGCCTTTGATGCCGGAGGCGTTGCCTCAGGGCCAATGACCGCTACGTTCTCCCTGGCCTTTGTCCAAGGCATTGCAGCCCAAGTGCCTACGGCTGACCTAGTGACCGATGGTTTTGGTATGATAGCAATCGTCGCGATGATGCCAATTATTTCGATTCAATTGTTAGGGGCGCTCTATCAATATAAAACGAGGCAAGCGACCAAAAAGAAAGGGGAAGGCAATGATGAACCAGCCTAAGACCTGGCGACTTCTGACATTGATCACCGATGCAGACATGCGTGATCGCGTAGAACAGATTATGGAACAGCACGCACCCTTAGCTTATTTTAGTGTACGGGGTAAAGGAACCACAGCAAGGAGCTGGCTGCGTCAGCTGGGAATCAAGGAATCTGCGAAAACCCAATTTGAATTTCTTCTCCCCGAAGAGAAGGAAGAGGAGATGCTTGAGGCGTTTTCCGAAGGCTTACACCTAGGTCAAGCCGGCCAAGGCATTACCTTCAGTACGGATGTCCTTTTCCATCTCAGTGCAAAAGATAAATTGAAAAAAGAAGAACTACAAGCTTTCTGTCAGGCAATCTGCCGTCCGGAGGAGAAAAGTATGTATAAAAAAGTATGTGTCATTGTTGACTTAGGTTTAGGTGACGATGTAATCGAAGCGGCCAGAGATGCCGGAGCCAAGGGCGGAACCATTCTCCATGGCCAAGGGTCAGCCACGTCGGAACACGCCACGCTTTTCGGCATCCAGATCGTTCCAGAAAAAGAAATGGTCATCATGCTGATGCAAAACGAGATCGTTGAACAAGTAATCGCGGCTGTAAATGAGCGCTTCAAATTAGACGGCGTCGGAAATGGGATCGTCTATGTTCAAGATGTCGTTTCCACAAGAGGGCTTGTCGAAGATCGCATGAAGAGCTGGTAAATCGAACACTCAATCGAAAAAACAATGCCCGCCTGTTTCGTAGCAGACGGGCTTTTTCTTACGCTTTTTGATAACGAATGATGGGTTCGCGGGCGGCCTTGAACTCATCCGGACGTCTTACCGGGCAGGTATAAGGTGCGCCATGGAGGTAGTCCGGGTCCTCCTGCGCTTTTGCGTAAAGTGCCAAGAAAGCATCCGCAACCTGATCTAAGGTTTCTTTCGTCTCGGTTTCCGTAGGCTCGATCATCAGCGCTTCCGGAACCGTCATTGGGAAATACATGGTCGGTGGGTGCATCCCGTAATCAATGAAGCCTTTCGCGACATCCAAGGCAGAAACCCCGGTTTCCTTCTTCAGTTTCTCTAGAGAAAGCACGAACTCATGCATGCAAATCCCGTCATGCGCCACTTGGAAGGTCCCTTCCAAACGCGATTTCAAGTAGTTCGCATTCAGGACGGCATTTCGTGCAGCTTCGGAGATCCCTTTCTTCCCTAGTGTCATGATGTAGGTCAGCGCACGCACAACCACCAAGAAGTTCCCATGGAAGGAGCGCACACGTCCGATACTCAGCGGTGAAGTTTCCAAGCCGAAGGTTCCATCTTCCTTACGGACTACGGTACCATCTGGTAAGAAGGGGCGCAAGATCGGGCCAACACCTGTCGCGCCGGATCCCGGACCACCACCGCCATGTGGCGTCGAAAAGGTCTTGTGCAGGTTCAGGTGAATGGTGTCGAAGCCCATATCTCCGGGTCTCACGGTGCCCATGATGGCGTTCAAATTCGCACCATCATAGTAGCAAAGGCCACCCGCTTGATGGATAATCTCGGTCATCTCCAAGACATTAGAATTGAAAACCCCTTCGGTGTTTGGATTCGTCAACATCAAGCCGGCCGTGCGGTGATCCGCTTCGCGCCGCAGAATGTCCAGATCCATCTCCCCTTTTTCATTATCGGGAATACTCACGATCGTAAAACCGGCCATAGCAGCAGAAGCCGGATTGGTGCCGTGGGCTGCATCAGGGACGAAAATTCGTTTGCGCTCGAAATCCCCTCTGGACTCATGGTACTTTTTGATCATTAGTAGACCTGTCAGCTCCCCATGGGAACCCGCAGCAGGCTGGAAGGTAAACTGTTCCATCCCGCAAATCTCGCTCAGATAACGAGAGGCTTGCTCATAAACTTCCAAAGCGCCCTGGCAAGTTTCTTCCGCCTGGAGCGGATGAAGACCCGTGAAGCCCGGCTGCCCGGCAGTAATCTCATTGAGATTGGGGTTGTACTTCATCGTGCAAGAACCCAGAAGATAGATGCCATTGTTAATCCCGTGCGTGCGTCTCTCTAAAGCACTATAGTGACGCACCACTTCAATTTCCGACACCTCGGGAAGTTCGGCTTCCATCTCACGAAGGGCAACGCCTTGGAGTGCATAGGAAGGCACATCCAGTTCGGGTAAGGTATACGCGCGGCGACCCGGAGCGCCGACTTCAAAAATCAATTTCATTGTCCGGCCTCCTTCAATAAGTCGATGAGACGATCCATCTCTTCTCTCGTATTGCATTCCGTAGCACACCAGAGGAGACCTTCTTGGCCATCGGCCAAACGAACCGCTTGGGGACCCAAGATCCCTCGCTCCGCCAAGTAACGATTGAGCGAAGCGGCATCTCGCAGCGCAAGGGTCACAAACTCGTGGAAGAACTCGCCTGAATAGACCCGACTGTAGCCAATCTCGGCTAAACGCCCGGCCAAATAATGCGCTTTCGACGTACACTGGAGAGCCGTCTCTTGAAGCCCCTTCTTGCCCAGCGAAGCCATGTATACGGTCGCCGTCAAGGCACAAAGCGCCTGATTCGTACAGATGTTCGATGTTGCTTTTTCGCGGCGAATATGTTGCTCTCTGGTTTGCAAGGTCAGGACAAAAGCACGCTTCCCATCCAGATCCGTCGTTTCTCCGACAATGCGGCCAGGCATCTTACGCAGAAGCTTCTCTTTACAAGCCATCAAACCAACGTAAGGGCCACCGAAACTTAAGGGAAGCCCCAGTGGCTGTCCTTCAGCAACAGCAATATCCGCATCCGCTTCGCCAGCACTTTGGAGGACAGACGCCGCAATCGGATTGACCCCCATAACAAACAGTGCGCCAGCATCATGAATGACCTTCGCCTGCGCCGCCGAATCTTCAATCTGACCCAAATAATTCAGCTGCGGAATGAAGACGCCTGCGGTAGGCTCTTGTAGGAGCTCTCGCAAAGCCGCTAGATCGGTGACCCCGTCCTTCACGGGAATGATCACAGGTTCCGTCCCTTGCCCAAAGGCATAGGTCTTACACACTTCAATATACTGCGGATCCGAAGCACCCGAGATCAAAGTCCGACTTCTCTTCCGGTCGCGCGTCATGTGTAAGGCTTCCGCTGCCGCCGTCGCCCCGTCATAGAGGGAGGCATTCGCACAAGGCAGGCCGAAAAGCTCCGACACTTCCGTTTGGAACTCAAAAATAATCTGTAAAATGCCTTGACTCATCTCCGCCTGATAAGGCGTATACGCCGTCAAGAAACTTTCCTTCTGCGGGATCCTGCGCACAACCGCCGGGATATAGTGACGGTACGCGCCGGCCCCTCGGTACATCTCCCGGAAAACGACGTTCTTCTCCGCCATTTGCTGCATCTTGCGTTCGGTTTCTGACTCCGACATGCCTTCCGGGATCGATAGCTCCGTCAAGCGAACGGAAGCAGGAATATCTTGGTAAAGATCTGCAATCTTCTCCAAGCCAATCGCTGCTAGCATCTGCTTTCGGGTCGCCAGTTCGGTTGGTACATAACTTGCCATAGTTCCTCCTCGTTCGGCCGAGCCTAAAGCTCTGGTAGAGCGCTAGAGTGTAGCGACATAGGCCTCATACTGGTCTGCATCTAGGAGCTCTTCTCTGGCGCTCACATCAGATACCTTCACAATCCAAGCCTCATACGGCTGATCATTTAAGAGGGCAGGCGTCTCTTCCAATTCGTAGTTCACTTGGGTGATCGTCCCCGAGACAGGGCTTAGAATCTCCGACACGGCCTTGACCGATTCCGCTTCTGCAAAGGTTTCCCCTACTTCCACATCATCTTGCTCATCCGGCAAATCCACATAGACGACACCGCCCATTTCCTCTGCGGCATAATGCGTAATGCCAATCACGCACGTTCCGTCTTCTTGCTCCAAGAGCCACTCATGCGACTTGCTGTACAACAGGTTTCCGGGATATTCCATACGTAGTTCCTCCAAAATTCTTTCTACTTTTGTACTTTATAAAAGGGGATCTCCACCACTTCCATTTTGATCAGGCGTTTTCTCACCCTAGCTTCCACTTCATCCCCTAGGGCTGGTCCATCCGTTTCGGCCAAAGCCATCGCTACGGCTTTCTCCAGATATGGCGCATAGGTCCCAGAAGTCGACTCACCAATCTCTTTTCCCTTGAAAAGAATCGAAGCCCCTTCTCTGACAATCCCTTTATCAATTGCCTTTAGACCGATACGACGGCGCTTCAACGGCAAGGAGGCGCGAATCGCTTCCGACCCGATGAAGTCCTTCTCCAGCTTCACTGCAAAATCCAGCGCAGCCTCCAAAGGATTCACGGTCTCATCCATTTCATGCCCATAAAGCGGCATACCGGCCTCGAGACGCAAGGTGTCACGAGCGCCTAAGCCTGCCGGCAAAACCATAGCTTCGCCCGCTTCATCTTGCAGCCCCAGGAGCAGATCCCAGATCTTTTCTGCGTCTTCCGGGCTCTTCAGGAAAATCTCATAGCCATATTCCCCCGTGTAACCGGTTCTCGCTATGCGAACAGAGACGCCAGAGATGACGATCTCGTCGGCAAAGGAATAGTTGCGAGTCGGCAAAGTCCCCTCGGCAATCATGCCCAAAGCCTTCGCAGAAAGAGGGCCTTGGAGAGCCAGAAGGCCGGTCTCATCGGACTGGTCCTCTAGGGAAACCGAATCGGACAAGTGTCCTTCTAGCCAAGCCCAGTCCTTCTCCCGATTTGCAGCATTGACCACCAACAAGAATTCCTGATCGCTGATGCAGTACACGATGAGGTCATCCAAACAGCCTCCCTCATCGTTACACATCACCGTGTAGCGAACCCGGCCGGGCTTCAAATTGTCAAAGGAATTGGTGAACACCCAATTGAGCCAGGCTCTAGAGCCTTCACCAGTTAAGAGAAATTCCCCCATGTGGGAGACATCAAATAAACCAGCGCGCTGCCTCACAGCCATATGCTCCGCAGAGAGCCCGGTCTTGTACTCAATCGGAAGATCGTAGCCGGCAAATTCCACGATTTTGCCGCCACAGGCCACATGCTTGTCATAGAGCCACGTTCTCTTCGCCATCATTCTCTCCTTCTATCGAGTAAGTGACACTCGAAACGTATTCTTCACTAGGTAAACTCATCATACGGGTAAAGCCTTAGCTCCACAAGTCGAAAGTCGCTGGGGGCGGCTTTGGCCTAAATAATCTCTCGCTTGCCAAAGCCCTCGCCCACAACTTCCTTCGCATCCAGGACAGTCACGAAGGCACGGGGGTCGATCTGATGGACGAGCTTCTTGAGGTCGGGGATCTCGCGGTTCGTGAGCACAACGAAGAGGACATCCTTGCGCTGGCCGGTATAAATGCCCCGCCCTTCCAAGAAGGTACCGCCACGGTCCAAATCCTCAATGATTGCCTGCGAGATCAGCTTCGTCTGATCCGAAATAATAAGGCAAGCCTGGGAATAGTGATTGCCGACCAGGACCAGGTCGATCATGCGTCCACTCAGGTAGAGTGCGATGAAGGCATAGAGGGCATTCACGATGTTGGGTGCCGAACCGATCGCATAGACGATGACCGAACTCGAAACGACCACGACATCGAAGAGGAAAAGGAAGTGCCCGACCGTCAGATTGTGGATATACTTCGTGGCAATGATAGCCAAAATGTCAGAGCCGCCGGTGGTGTAGTGCCCCCGGAAAATCAGTCCCAGACCAATGCCGAAGAAAATCCCGCCGAAGATCGCAAAAATGAGGCCATCAGGAACCGTCTCCAAGGGCTCAATGATCTTTTGATACCAGTCCGCCATCAATCTCTCCGTGAGGTCAATCATGAACGAGTAAACGATGGTGCCGATAATCGAACGGTAAACCATGCGGAAACCGTAGAACTTCCACCCGATCAGGAGAATGGGGATGTTCAGGAGCATCGATAAAGTACCTAAGGACAGGAAGCTGCCGCTCCCTGTCATCAGATAGATAATCGTCGCAATACCCGAGACACCGCCCATGGAGATATTGAGCGGGATGTACACAATGGAAATGGCCGAAGCACAGATGAAACATCCCGCCGCCAGAAGGAAGAAATTCACGAGCTCTTCACGAAGATTGAAATGCTTCCACAATTGAACATTGCCGATAAACTCTGGTTCCACCTTGTGCTTATCCTTGTTTGGGTTATCGGCCATACTGTTGATCCTTCTCGCTTATTTCTCTAAATTAAAGTAACGAAGGGCGTTCGTGAGGCAGATGTTCTGCACCAATTGCCCCAGGAAGTCCAGGTCATTGGGGTATAGGCCACGCTCGACCCAATCGCCGATGATGCCACAAAGAATACGACGGAAGTACTCATGTCTGGGATAGGACAAGAGGCTTCTGGAGTCTGTGAGCATACCAATGAAGGTACCTAAAACGCCTAGATAGCCCAGGATGCGGATCTGTTTTTCCATCCCATCAATGTTATCGAGCATCCACCAAGCCGTACCTAGTTGCAACTTCCCGAAGGTCGGCGCTTCTTGGAAATTCCCCATAGCTGAACCCATGACTTGCAGATCGCCGTCATTCATAGTGAAGAGGACAACCTTCGGGAGTTCAGAGGTGAGGTCTAGGGCATTGAGCAGGGCGTTCAAGGATTTGGCAAGGGACTCGTCCGAGACGGAGTCGAAGCCGGTGTCAATTTCTGGAACATTCTCTGGCTGTTGTTCCGAACGACCTGGACGTGAATTTCCATGACCCAATCGCGTTTGTGATATTCTCTGCCCAAGAAGAGTAAGATGGCTGTTTGGTATGCTGCTTCCTCGTCATGGCTGAGGCTCTCACCTTGCAGCGCCTTTTGGAAAATGGCCTCGATTTCTTCGTCCGAGGCTTCGCGATAGTAAATATTGGCAATTCCGTGGTCTGAGGCCCGGCACTGATGTTTCGCAAAATGTTCGATGCGTTTCTCGAGAACGGCTTTCAGTTCAGCTACTGAGGTGATCTCCGTGTCTTCGGAGGCTGCGAGTTTCTTGATCTGCGAGGCGAAATCAGGGGCTAGGATATTGATGTACTTGTCCGGACGGAATGCAGGGTAAACAATCGGTGCGAAGCTCTCGTCTTCGGCCAATTTCTGATGCCATTCGAGGCTGTCAGCTGGATCATCGGTGGTGAAGACGCCATAGACGTTACTTCTCGTAATGAGCCCTCGGGGGAACATTTCCTCATTCGCCAGCTGGGCAGAGGCTTCGTCAAAAATCTTGTCAGCGGACTCCGGCGTCAAGACTTCATGAATGCCGAAGAAGCGCTGCAGTTCTAAGTGAGACCAGTGATAGAGCGGATTGCCGATTGCCTGTTGAAGTGCGGTCGCATAGGCCTTGAACTTCTCCTTATAGGGCTTGTCACCGGTAATATAAGCTTCGTCAATACCCGCCGCACGCATAATGCGCCACTTGTAATGGTCACCGGCAAGCCAAGCTTCGCCTATGTCTTGCAAAGGCTTGTTTTCGAAAATCTGCTGTGGCGAAAGATGGCAGTGGAAGTCCAAGATCGGCATAGTAGAAGCGTAGTTGTGATAGAGTGTTTTCGCGGTTTCTGTCTCAAGGAGAAAATCCTTGCCCATAAATTCCTGCATCGTGTGCCTCCTTAAAATTGGTATAATGAACCAAAATTGCTTACAGGTCTATTGTACCAAACACACTACTTTTCTACCAAACGAACTTGAGGAGGATTCCGATGAAAAAACCAATTTTAGTCGTTATGGCTGCCGGTATGGGAAGTCGCTATGGAGGGCTCAAACAGATGGATCCGATTGGTCCTTCCGGCGAAGTGATCATTGATTATTCGATCTTCGATGCGAAGCGAGCCGGCTTTGAAACAGTCGTCTTCATTATCAAACAAGAAATTGATCAAGTCTTCCGCGAGAAGGTAGGAAGCACCATCGAGAAGCACATGGAAGTTCGCTACGCCTACCAAGAACTGACGAAATTACCCGAAGGCTATGCCGTACCGGAAGGCCGCGTCAAGCCCTGGGGTACCGCCCACGCCATTCTTTCCGCCAAGGAAGTCATCGATGCCCCTTTTGCCGTCATCAATGCCGATGACTACTATGGTCCCGAGGCTTTCCGCATCATGTTCGACTATTTACAGACCTACGGAAATGACGAATCTCTGCCCTATCACTTTGCGATGGTGGGCTTCCACTTGGGCAACACCGTCACGGAGCACGGGCACGTCGCCCGAGGCGTCACCCAGTCGAATGAGAAAGGCCTGATGACCTCCATCGTCGAACACACCAGAATTGAGCTCTATCCGGGTGGCATTCACTCCAGTTTCGACGAAGGCAAGACCTGGACGGACCTACCTTTTGACACCATCGTTTCCATGAACCTTTGGGGGTTCCCACGTGTATTCACAGACGAGATCGGAGCGGCTTTCCCCGCCTTCCTAGAGCAAGCGTTAACGGCAAATCCGGCCAAAGCCGAATACTTCCTCCCTGACGTCGTGAGAATGCTGATCGAAGAAGGCAAGGCAGAAGTGCAAGTTCTGACCTCCACCGATAAGTGGTATGGCGTGACCTACCAAGAAGACAAACCCTTAGTCGTCTCCGCGATCCAGGAGAAAGTCACTTCTGGCATCTACCCCGAAAAACTCTGGGTGTAATTCAGGTCTTTACAAACAATCCCTCACGCAAAAGTCCCGGTTTCGGCCGGGACTTTTTGCATTCACATTTTTGTGGTTATATCAAATGATGGCCGTCAAAGCCTCAATGGCCACCGGGCCACCCCGGACAATTTCGATCCGGTTTACAAAGAATTGCTCCATTAGGCGGATCAGCTCGTCATTTTTCTCAGAGCTTTGGACCGCCAAAATCTCCACTTTCTTCTTGTCGTAGTCAATGACTTTCAAATCAAAGACTTTTTCCATACGGAAGATCTCGAGCTTGTCTTGTTCATCACAATTATTGATCTTGATAAACAAGATCTCCTTCGCATGGCGGGGGACATCCGTAAAATCAATCACCTTGATCACTTCCACCATACGGTTTAACTGTTTCAGGATCTGTTCGAAGGTTTGATCATCAGCCAGACAGCAGATGGTCATCCGTGAAACGGTGACATCTTCGGTGACCCCAACCGTCAAGGAATCCAGATTATAAAGCTTGGAGGAGAAGAGCGCAGCAACTCTCGCCAAGACACCAATTTCATTTTCAACATAGAGAGAAATCCAGCGTTTTGTCAACATAAGCTTACTCCATAATCATTTCATCTAAGGCATAGCCGGAAGGTACCATCGGGAAGATATTATCTTCTCTGGAGATGATACATTCGATGATGTAGGGACGTTTGCGTTCGGCTTTTGCCTCCAGAAGCACCGGCTCTAACTCAGCCAAAGAAGTGACTCGTTTCGCTAGACAATCATAGCTTTCCGCCAGACGGATGAAATCCGGTACATAAAGGGGTGGGCATCCGGGATTCGGCCCGGTACAATCCGGCGGGCAATGCCGGTCCGCCCGAAGACAAGTCACCGCATAATGGCGATCGTAAAACATTTCCTGCCACTGTCTCACGTTCCCTAAGTATTGGTTATTCATAATGATGACTGTGACTGGTGTTTCCCAGAGTCTAGCCGATGCCAGCTCTTGGATATTCATTTGAATCCCGCCATCCCCGTTAATCGAAATGACTTGGGCATCCGGATTGGCAATTTGTGCTCCGATGGCCGCAGGCAGGCCGTAGCCCATGGTTCCCAAACCGCCGGAAGTGATGAACTGGCGATTCTCGTTGAGTTCTACCCATTGGGAAGCCCACATTTGATTCTGGCCCACATCCGTGGTCATGATGAATTCAGGGAATAGGCGATTACAGGCTTTAATGATCTGCTCCGGCGTCAACTCATCGTCACGCTTCATGCTGATCTGGTATTCCGTCTTCCAAGAATTTAGCCTGGCAATCCAATCCGATACCTTCATCTCCTTCGCATTGTCTCGTAAGACTTCACAGAAACGGCCAGCATCCGCCACGATCGGGATATCCACCACAATATTTCTGGAAATACTGGCTGGGTCGATATCAACGTGGACGATCTTCGCCCCTTGAGCGAAGCGATCCGCTCTCCCCGTAATCCGGTCACTGAAACGACAACCAATCGTAAAGAGAAGGTCACATTCACTTAGTGCATGGTTCGCCGCATAGCTGCCATGCATCCCGACATTTCCCATATAGAGCGGGTGGTTAGTCGGCAAAGCACCTTTCCCCATAACCGTCGTCACGACTGGAACTTGCAAAATATCGATCGCCTCACGGATGATCTTCTCCGCACGAGCAACCTTCACACCGCCACCTAAGAGGAATAGAGGCTTAAACGACTCTTCCAAAGCGCCCATAGCCTTCTTGAATTGGCCCATGTGCACTTTCTCATTGGGTTTGTACCCGCGAATTTTCACGACATCCGGATACTCATCACTGCCTAAGGCTTGTTGGACATCCTTCGGGATATCGACCAGAACCGGACCGGGCTTCCCGGTCGATGCAATGTAGAAGGCTTCTTTCAGCGCTTTCGCCAGATCTTCACGTTTCTGAACCACCGTGGCATACTTACAAATATTCCGAACGACACCTACGATATCCACTTCCT
>CAZCLL010000030.1:0-7376 GCA_964499555.1 uncultured Fastidiosipila sp. | reverse complement strand
TTTCCAATCAATTTCGTGGAAACCTGTCCGGTGATCAGAACCATCGGTACCGAATCGAAGTTGGCCGTCGCAATCCCCGTGACTAAGTTCGTCGCCCCCGGTCCGGACGTGACAAGGACCACGCCCGTCTTCCCGGTCGAACGCGCATAACCATCCGCCTCGTGTACAGCGGCTTGCTCATGGCGAGGTAACAAGACCTCAATATCTTCACATCCGAAGAGCGCATTGAACATATCAATCGCCGCTCCACCTGGATAGGCAAACAATTTTTCCACGCCTTCTGCACGTAAGGCCTTGACTAGCATTTGGGCACCCGTAATTTCCATGGCTTCTCCCCCTCTTTACTTTTAGTCACTTTATAAGAAAAAGAACGCCTTGGCAATCCAAAAAAGAGTTTGCCAAGGCAAATAAATGGATTCCGTTCAGTACTTTGCAAATAAACCTACGCCACTAAACAAGGCACAGAGCCAGTGTAGACCAAGTACCGGTTCAATCCGTGATCTCATGGGAAGCGAAACCGGAGCTTCTCACGAGGCTCCCATCCATGAGGATCCAGAGCACTTCCGTCCCCTCAAGACTCTCCACCAGAGCTTTTCCCTCATCAATCGATGAATTATAAAGAGCCGTCGACAAGATATCCGCCAGGCCAGAATCGTGGGTGTAGATACTCACCGACAAGAAGCGATCTTCCGGGAACAAGCTCACCAGATCAATAATATGATGGTAACGCACCCCGTCCACTTCATAGTAGCGACCATATAGACCGGAGGTCACTAAGGACCCATCAATGACATTCGTCGCCGTAATATAAGCTGGTTGGTCCTCCCCATCCAGTGGATTCTCAATGCCAACCCGCCACGGATCGCCAGACTCATCTCTAGCCCCAATTGCGCGGACATTGCCCCCACAGCTGATCAAAAGATGCGTCTCCCCACGAGCTTCCGCGAGCCTCGCCACTTGCTCCGTCGCATAGCCCTTCGCAATCGCACCAACATCCAAACTCATTTCCGGATCCAGAAGCTCCGCGGTTCCCTTCTCACGGTCAATGATAAGATCATCAATCGAAACATGTTGATTCGCCGCTTCCAGGTCAGCCATCTCCGGAAGCTCCGCTAGGGAAGGTTCTTCCAGACCTCTCGTTCGATAATCGTGCCAAATCCGCAGAACCGCACCCATCGCAATATTCACTTTTCCGTTCGTCAAATCGAACGCCTCTTTCCCTTCCTCTAGAAGATCAAGAATTCGGCTATCGACTTCCACAGGCCCTTCACCAGCACTCCGATTCAGGTCACGAATATTCGTCACCCCTTCGTAACTGAAATAAATGTCATAGAGTTGATGGTAGATCGTGAGGTCTGCCTCGACGGCTTTGGCCCGCTCATTAAAAGCCTCCTGCGAGTCGTCGTAGCCCATGATAATGGTGACGGTGTCGAAGAGACGGAAAAACTGATACTGATAGATCTCCTGCTTGGGTGCGCACGCTGCAAGCAAGGAAAAAAGAAAACAGCTGAGTAGCAAAATAGCTAAGGATTTTTTCAAGGGAATCTGCCTCATTTTCATTGATTGACGGTAAAAAAGCCGCAGCGAACTGCGGCTCTTTCAATTGTACCTAAGTCGTAAAGAAAGGATTACTTCGCAGCCTTCGCAGCGTTGTCGAGAACGGTAATCCAGTCATTCACGTGAACGGTAACGCTGGAAGCCAGGTCGCCGGTAGGACGGCCTTCTTCAAGGGTCAGGCCAGAGACTTCAGCAACGGTCTTGCCCTTCGCATAATCAGAGAAAGCAATGGACTGTTCGTACCATTCTTTGCCGATGCCTGCAGCAGCAGAAGCGGCCTTCATGTTGTAGTCTTCCTTCAGTACGAGCTTGGTCTTCACCGGAGCGGTCAGGTCAGCGGTCTGAGTGTTGCCTTCTACTTTTGCTCTAGCTTGAGAAGCATCGATGATGCTCGAGGTGATCTTCCCATCTTTATCGAGGGTAACAACACCGTAGTGGTTGTAAGCAGTCAGCGCGCCTTCTTCACCAACTTGAGCCTGAGAGAGCAGCGAGAAGCCCAAGGTATCGTTCGCCGTAGCCCCCAGGTCCGTAGCGTTCTCAACGGCCAAAGCCGCAGCTTCAATCATCGTCGAGATGGTGATAGTTACACCGGAAGCCAGGTCTTCGTCTGTTGCCTTACCATCCGTAACAGCGATCGCACGAATCTCAGCAGCGGTCTTACCAATGATGTATTTCTCAAAAGCGTCGTTCTGTTCATTCCACTCTTTACCAATACCATTTGCCGAAGATACAGGCAACATACCGTACTCTGCACCTAACTCACCCTTGGTCTTGTTAATGGTGTTATTTTCTGTTGTAACTGTGCCATCGTTCGTGTAGTGAAATTTGGTTTGGACCGTATCTGTCTCAAACTTAATCACTTTACCATCTTCACCAACCAGCGCTGCAGCAGCAACAGCGGTAAGCTCAACCGTACCTTCATCAGTTTCTGTGGCATCTACCTGATGGGATGGGCTGTTGTCCGTGACCATCGCAAAACCGGTCTTCGCCTTCTTGGCGCCACCGCAGCCAGCCAGTGTACCAGCGAGCAGCACAGCAGCCATCATTCCAGCAACAATTTTCTTCATAACTTTCCTCCTGATTTCCCGTTAAAAGTTTTAACTTACAAAAGTATAGCAGATCTTCAGAAAAATGGAACAAAAAATATCTTTTATCATTTGCTAAAGAATCAGGCGAAAATAATCTATTCTTAGTTAATTTGCCAAACAAAAACGAGAAGCAAGCTCCGAACGTGACCATAGTCACGATACGACTCACTTCTCGTCAAAAATTGATAAAAACTTGTCTCTAAACGATCATGCGATGATCAACCTTGTGGCGGTAAAGGTTTGTCATCAGAAGGATTCGCATCCTTCGAAGACTGCAGTTTCTTCCGTCTTTTCTTCTTCCCTACACCAACGGCTGTCAGCGAGGCAAGAAGGACAAGCAATCCTAACAAGAGGAGCGGCCAGATACTCACCAGACCCAAGGCCAAGGTTCTGATCCCCGTCCCCAAATCTCTCCAGGCCTGCGTAAAGCGTCTTCCGGCCTCTGCCCAGAACCCAGCTTCCTCTGCCGGCGTAAAATCTTGCACTTCACGGACACTCACATTGACCACACTGTAGTCCACCATGTTGTCCATGCTTCGCTTCTGTGCTTCATAGCTCTCGATCTCATAGCGAAGATAGGTCAAACGATCTTGAATCGTAATGATATCCTCAATGGTCTCCGCTCGTTCCAGAAGCCCCATCAGTGTCTCTTGCTCGATGCGTAGCGAAGCCAAACGAGTCTCCGTATCCACATATTGCAAAGTAATATCTTCAATACTCGAACTCTGACTCAAGACATTTCCATCGAGTTTGATTTGCTCTAAGAAAGCTTCCACTTTATCCGACGGGATGCGCAAAACATAGACCGCTTGGCGAAGGCTGGATGGCGTCTCTCCCCCCGTCAAGCTAGACTGCTGAATATAGCCGCCCGCCATCGTAACTTCTCCTACGATCAGAGAAGTCAGCTCTTGGTATTTCCTCGTCTCCATACGAAGATCGTAGGTATAGGTCAGCTTGCGATCCTTCAAGATCTCCCCTGTGGGGCTACCCGAATCATCCGGATTAACCGCACCCGGCCTTTCTGGAACAAGCACTTCGCTGCCGCCATCCACAAACGAGGGGGCGCCTACGCTTCCTTGGTCAACTTTTCCATTCGAATCACTGCTTGCAGAACACGCCGCAAGAATTGGCAGAACTAGAAGTGCGGCCAGAACCAGAACTCCTGTCCTCACAAACGAGATCAGACGTACTTTCATAATTCCTCCTCTTGTCTCCCTACCGTGATCATAGCAGACTCAAGGCCCGCTTTCCATAAGAAAACCCCTGCCGGAGCAGAGGTTTCACAGAAAATTATGAGCTTTTAGGAAGCTCTAGCCGATCCTTCTCTAGCGCGACAAGGTTTCAATCACCTTGATGATTTCTTCCATCTTGTCCTCGACATCTTTCTCGTCTTTCGCCTCAAGAGAAGTCGTCACACAATGCTCCAGATGCGCCTTCAGAATATCGCGGTTAATCCCCTTCAGTGCGTTGATCGCCGCCATAATCTGATTCGAAATATCGATACAGTAGCGGTCCTCTTCCACCATCCGGAGCACCCCATCGATCTGCCCGCGGGCAATCTTCAGGCGGCGGTTAATGTTCTTAGCTGGCGCTTGCATGGTACGCCTCAATACCCGTCACTTCGTAGCCGGCCTCTTGGACAGCCTCACTGATCATCAGGTCAGTCACCCCATCCGCTACCTCAGCCAAAGCCTGGTTCTTCTCCAAATCAACCTTGGCACTCACGCCCTCCAGCCCATTCAGAGCGCGTTCTACGTGCTTCTGGCAATTTCCGCAGGACATCCCTGCCACATGAATCAATTTCTGCATTTTCTTAGTCTCCTTTATATCTCTATTACTTACCGTAGTATGATTAATCGTTTCGGCTGCAATCTCCGGAAGGACCCTCGCCTCAATTCTACGTGAGCCCGTTTCCGCCTTCTGGTACCCCGTCGCTGCTTCATCCCGCTTGAACGTCCGTAGCCGCAAGGCATTCGTCACCACAAAGACCGAGCTGAAACTCATGGCCAAAGCCGCCAGCATCGGGTTCAACGTGATGCCGAAAGGTAGGTATAGCACACCAGCTGCCACCGGAATAAAGATTACATTATAGAAGAAGGCCCAGAACAAATTCTGCTTAATATTCCGAATCGTCCTCTTCGACAAGTGATACGCCGTCAGCACATCCATGAGGTCCGAGCGAATCAAGACCACATCCGCCGACTCCATCGCAATATCCGTGCCCGCCCCAATCGCGACATCCGCACGGGTCAAGGCCGGCGCATCATTAATGCCATCGCCCACCATTACCACCTTGTGCCCTTCCGCCTGAAGTTCCGAAATAATCCGGTCCTTATCCTGCGGGAGCACATCCGCATACACTCTAGAAATCGCCAGCTTCTGCGCCATCGCCTCAGCCGTTCTGCGGTTATCGCCGGTCAGCATGACCGTTTCCAGCCCTTCCGCTCTCAGTTTAGCCAAAGCCTCCGCTGAATTGTTCTTCACAATATCCGCTGCAGCGATGATCCCCAGCAAGGCCTCATCAAGAGCGAAGTACATCGGGGTCTTCCCTTCTTTGGCCAAAGCCAGCGCCACATCATCCCATGGCGTCACATCAATCGAAAACTTCTCCATGAGCTTGCGGTTCCCACCTCGGATCGTCTTCTTCTCACCGGAAAGCTCGATCGTCGCTTGAACCCCCATACCCGGTACACTGGTGAAATCCGTGACCTCAGAGAGCGCCAAATTCTCGGCTTTTGCCGCCTCCAAAATCGCTCCGGCCAACGGCTGCTCCGAATACTGTTCCAGAGAAGCCGATAATCTCAAAAGTTCCGAAGCTTCCGTCCCCTCTCTCGCAAGAAGATCCGTGACAAAAGGCTTACCTTCCGTGATGGTACCCGTCTTATCAAAAACAATTGTATCGGCTTCGTGAAGCACTTCCAGCGCTTCCGCACTCTTAATCAGCACACCATTCTCTGCTCCTTTACCGGTACCCACCATAATGGCCACCGGTGTTGCCAAACCCAGCGCACAAGGACAAGAAATCACCAAGACTGTAATTGCCAAGCGGAGTGAAAACTCCAAGCCCTGCCCCATAAACATCCAGACCGCAAAGGTAAGCACAGCAAGCAAAATCACGACCGGAACAAAAATGCCCGAAATCTTATCCGCCAAACCTTGGATCGGCGCCTTCGTAGCATTCGCATCTTCAACCAAAGCAATAATCTTCGCAATCGTCGTATCTTCGCCAACCGAAGTCGCGCGGAACGTAAACGAACCCGTTTGGTTGATGGTAGCGGAAATCACTTTGTCGCCGGCGGCTTTGGCCACCGGAATACTCTCACCGGTCAAAGCCGACTCATCCAGCGAAGTCTCGCCCTTCTCAATCACGCCATCCACTGGGATCGACTCTCCGGGCCGGATCACAATCAGCTCATCAAGCCTTACATCCTCAACAGGAATCTCCAGCTCAATCCCGTCACGTAACACACGTGCGGTACCCGGTTGCAGAGCCATCAACTTGCGAATTGAATCAGACGTCTTCGACTTCGACCTAGCCTCTAGATACTTCCCTAGGGTAATCAAAGTCAGAATCGTCCCCGCAGACTCAAAGTACAAATCATGCATATAGGTATGCACAATATGCATGTGGCCAAAGCCCATTCCATACACAATACGGAACAGCGCAAAAACCCCATACACAACCGCAGCTCCTGAGCCCACGGCAATCAAGGAATCCATATTCGGATTCCCCTTAGACAAGGCTTTGAAACCCGACGTGTAATACTTCCGATTCACATACAAAATCGGCAAAGTCAGCAAAAACTGCACCAAAGCAAAGGCTCCAGCCCCCTCAGCTCCACTCATAAAAGCCGGCATCGGCGCCCCAAACATGGTGAGCATACTAAAGTACATCAAGATCACAAGGAAAGGCACCGAAACCTTCAGCCTCTTCTTCATATCCTCTGCTTCCAGCTCAAAATGCGAAACCGCTCGCTCCTTTTCTTTTGTCCCAGCCTGACCTACCCCTACCTGGGTATTCACTTGCTTCGCTTGCTTCTTCTGCAGCGCCGCACCATAACCGGCATCTTCCACCGCCTTGATAATGCACGCATCATCAACCATGGCATGGTCATATTTCACATCTAATGTACCGGCCAGAAGATTCACCGTAGCTTCTTCCACCCCGGCCACCTTCTTGACACTTCTTGTCACCGCAGCCTCACAACTGGCACAAGTCATCCCCGAAACATCGTATCTGACTTTTTCCATTCCATTCCCTCCTACTCTCGCAACATCTGGTGGGCTTCACATCCACCGAAATGATTTCTTCTTTTCAATCGCATCATATTTCTAGCGATCTATACCCGTAACGATTCATTGTGCCAAACCATCTGCTTCATGCAATTCGATGACCTACTTCATGTACGTCCCTTGATTTAGCATGCGCTAATTTTATACCCCCTAGGGGTATTGTCAATAGACCAAATGATACACCCTCGAAAAAGTTTTTCCAAATCGTGACGCCTATCACGCCTGCCCATTCAATAAGCCACGAACAATCATTCACTCGATGAACTTTCTACTAATGAAGACAGAAAAATACCGCTGCTGACATCTAATCAACAACGGTATCTCAAGTGGTTGCGGAGGCGGGATTCGAACCGCGCGACCTTCGGGTTATGAGCCCGACAAGCTACCAACTGCTCCACTCCGCGATATGGTGCCTCAAGTTGTAAGAAGATTGGTGCT
>CAZCLL010000029.1:18454-20447 GCA_964499555.1 uncultured Fastidiosipila sp. | reverse complement strand
ATTCCGCAAAAAATGCCGAAAAAATCGTACTAAAGACACTCGAACCATTAAATCCGGGATTTCTTGAGGGCAACAGTGAAAAACCTTATACTAACCCCAGAGCATCGTGTTGATTTTGGATTAAATCTGGGATTTCTCGAGGGCAACAGTGAAAAACCTCATACTAACCCCAGAGTATCGTGTTGATTTTCGATTAAATCTGAGATTTCTCGCAACCAATAGCAAAAAACCTTATACTCACCCCAAAGTATCGTGTTGATTTTCGATTAAATCCGGGATTTCACGAGACCAAGAGAGAAAATCCTTAACAGAAGGCCAGCCGCTCCCAACAAACATAAAAAAGCGGCTACCCCTCACCACAGCAAAGGGCAGCCGCTCCCAACTTCAATAAAGAAAGAACATCACTGCATCACTGCATCACTGCATCACTGCTCCTAACATCACTCCACCAATCTCAGTTTCATCGACTCGAAGAGCTCCTCGCCACCTGTCGGAACAATGACCACGTTCCCACTACCATTGAAAGTAACACGGTAGCCGATGACGCGACCCGTAATATTCACGTTCGCGCCGTTGAAGGTGATGGTACCTTTCGGTGCATAAACCAAACCAATGATCTTGTTAATGGCACCGTTGAAGGTAATGTTCCCCAATTCTGAATAGATCGCAACATTCGGGGAAGACAGCGTAGCACCAGATCCATTGAATTCAACGTTATTCTTCACGAGAATCACGCCTTGGCCGGTGAAACCACTGCCGTTTACCGTCATGCTGCCATTGACGTAAATGGGATACTTCCAGGTGCTTTGATCCGCACCCGCAGCAACCGTCCAGTTGCCATCAATGTACGTACCCACAAGACTGGCTTGTTCCTTAATCTCAGCAGAGAAATCAGGCATATCGATGATGTCGACTTTGGTGGGCGCTTTGCCTTTATAGCCCGCAATTTTGATGTTCTTTACGTACTCGATTGCGCCTTGGATTTCCGTTTTGTTATTGAGCGTTAAGCTACCATTCGAGTGAACACTGCCATCGCTCTCGAAGCCTTGGCCAAGCACCAACTCATGATTCGGGTCGCCGGAGAAAACTGCGTAACCAAAGGGTCCACCACCGAAGCCGCTTTTTTCCGCCACAGCTCTCGCCACGACGTCGCCACTTGTGAAGCCCAAGACTTTCGCAAAGGTGTACTCGACTTTCTCGGCAATCACCACTTCAATCTTGTCCGCATTCCCGCCGTAGGGGGTTGTCACCGTCACGTCCGACTTCGAAACGCCATTTGACTGCGCGTAATCCTCTGCTTTTGTCTTCGCATTGGCCATGTTCGGCAGTTCCGCTGCCCCGGCCAAAGCCGCCGCATCCGCCGCAGTCTGCAATTTCGTCTTCGTAACGTTCACAGACGCCAAGTCAATGACAATCGCAGCAAAACCCAGCAAGAAAACCAAGGCAAAAGTCACCAAGATCAAAGACTGTCCCTTTTCCTCTCGTAGGAGATTATTCAAAAGCTTTTTCATAGTGATTACCTCAAAGGATCAGCCGGACGCCCAAAGTAACGGCTGTAGACTTTTGTGCTACAGTTCTGTTTATCTACTTTGAGTATATCGTGCCGGTTCTCGATTTCGGCGCAGAAACAGCGGCCCTAAGCCCCCAAACAAGACGATTTCACAACTAGTTAAGCGTAATGTAAGATTTTGTTAAGAAAATCCAAGCCCCTCACTCATGCAAAATCCGCTTGTGATAATTCCCCATGATGGCATAATTTGCAATCGCTTGCGCCTCCTCCAAGATCTCTTCGTCGTCGGCGGAGGCCACCAATTCCCCTTCCGCCGTGATCGGCGAACCCGAATGCGGCCCCAATAAATTTCGCCCCATCACCGTATCTTGATAGAGGGTCTGATCTGTGCCAAGTAAGTAAAGAAGCGTAGGCAACATGTCAATTTGCCCGCCATCATTCTCCACTTTTTGCCCTTCCAGCCCCGGCGTATGAATAATAAAC
>CAZCLL010000029.1:0-18378 GCA_964499555.1 uncultured Fastidiosipila sp. | reverse complement strand
GTATCCTCTACTAAACCTGAGTCCTCCAAGCTCCGATAGAAACGGCCAAACTGCTCATCCACATAGTGAATCGCATTCAAATAGGCCGTCGCAATCGTCTCCTCTGGAAACTCCAAGGCAATCTTCTCCTCCGGCAACTCAAACGGCATGTGCGAAGTCAAGGTAATCAAATAGAGGTAATATGGCTCTTCCATCTGCCGCACCAGGCGGAGCGACTCATTAAAAAGCGCCTCATCGTCGATCCCCATGCCCAACTCGCTATTCTCCGTAAAGCGCGTCTCATCAATATAATCTGCAAAGCCCATGTTCGGGAAAATCACATCGCGGTTCCAGTATTCTTTGTCGTCACCATGGATGGCGAGCGCTGTATAGTCCTCGTTCGCGAGAATCGTCGGCAGCGCATTATATTGATTGTCCCCATAGCGAATAAAGGTACTGCCCGACGAAATTGGGTACATCGAGGTATTAAACAGAAACTCCGCATCCGAACTATTTCCATCCGCCGTCTGCTCAATCAAGTTCGAAAAATAGAGACTCTCATCCAAAAGCGCATTGATGTTCGGCGTGATTTCGTAGCCCCAAATCTCTTGGCCAATCACAAAATTCTCCAGCGACTCCACCTGAATCACAATCAGGTTCTTGCCTTGCAAAATCCCTTCTAGCCCCTCAAACTCCGTGTCCGCAACCAAAAACTCCGCATTCTGCTCATGCCATTCCTCAATCGTCTCCACCGTCTCATCCGTCAGCTCCACATCGCGATCCCGCACAATCTGACCCATCTCATAAAAATGCGTCCCCAGCGGCGAAAGCGCGAGCGGCCAGAGATTCCGATCCCCGCGAAACCTCGATGTATCCAAAGTCGAGTTGTAAACCAAGGTCGCCGCAAGCGTCACACTAAACACCCCCGCAAACACTCTAGTGTTCCTCGGAGAGAGTCGGTAGAGGCGGCTTTGGCCAAAGCCGCAGAACACCACCACATCCAAGAAGTAGAAGAGATCCGTGGGTTTCAGTAAGGAGAAAACGCTCTGGCCTAGCCCATCCAGCACGCCGGTGGCGCCCAACATGTGAACCGAGGGCAGGCGGCCGAAGGACCTCGCATAGACCGCATCGGCGAAGAGAATCACAGAGATGACGAGGTTCGCGAAGAGGAGGTAACGCTTCTGGCCTTTCTCGTGAAAGAGGAACGCAAAGGAAGTAAAAAGAAGAATCGGCAGAAGCGCATAGAGGCTATAAAGCAGAATCTGCCCCAGCCCTGAGTCGTAGAGCTCGTAGAGGACAGCTGCCGATTTCAGTACGAGAGAAAGGGTCACCAGAAGCCAAAGCGGCAAAGGGAAGGCCTTCTTCTCAGCCTTTTTGCCCTTCTTGTTCTGACCCATCAGGTCTTGCTTGCTATTATCTTGATCCATACGATCCGGAGTCGGGTACATAGTCCATCAATCGTCCTTATCATATTCTGTTCTAGCCCCAGTATAGCCCCACCCCAGAAAAGTGGGCTCCTTTCAGGAAAGAATTAGCAGAAAGGTTAAGAAATGTTTAAAAACTTCATCAACTCGTAACAAGAGTGAACAACGGATTTGATCCGCTTGGCGTTGTTTGGTTGTTTTTGGCGGAAGGGACTCTTGTATCAGGTGCGTGTTCGGGTCGATATCCCTCAGATTCGAGTGCTTATTAGGCAACAAGGTGGGCAAAACGCTAATGTAATATGTTGAGGTGGACAAAACTCGGCGATATCCAAGCTGGCGAAGGGTTTTGGGTAGAAATCAGTAGTCAATCACTTCAAAATGGCTCTGACTGGGATGTTTTGGAGGGGTTTTTAGGGAAATTCCGCAATGGGTAATATGTTGAATTCGGATATCGCTGAGTTTTGTCCAAGTATCTTATTATGCTTTCTGGTAAAGTTGACGGATTTCTTGATTTTGGGTTCTAGTTCAGTGTGATATCCCTCAGATTTGAGTGATAATTAGGTATCAAGGCGGGTAAAATCACTGTATAACAAGTTCAAGCGGACAAAACTCGTCTCGATCCAAGATCGCGACGAGTTTTGGGCAGAGGAACGTAGTCAATCACTTCAAAAGTCCCTCGATCGGGATGTTTAGGAGGTGTTAGAGGGGAAATTTGCTAATGAGTAATATGTTAAACTCGGATCGAGACGAGTTTTGTCCAGCGTAAGTAGTTATATAGTTAACACAACGCAACACTTCACATTAGCCTCACTCTGAATCAGTTGCTTACAGGTATCAAATTGTAGAAGAGGCTGATAGAATATAAGAAATGTAAGGGGAGAGATCGCTACTTTCATGAACCTCTTGAGGTAATGAGAGAATCAGGACGAAGATGAGCTGGAATAAGCCGTTGGAGAAATCGAATGGTTGATTTACTTTTGTTTCCATCCAGTTTCTTTACGATTCAAGAAGTGGACGAGGACTTACAACGTGAATATGACGCCGTTTGTTCGACCGGAATGTTTGACACGGTTTTGTTTGCTTATGATCAATGGTTCAATGAGGGCAAATTGCTCATAAACACCGTGCCAACAGAAGAGCGACTTGCCGTTTATCGTGGCTGGATGATGAAGCCAGAACAATATGAATTGTTCTATGATCTTCTCTTAGAGCATAAGGTCCGCCTTGTGACCGAACCTGAGCAATATCGCTTGATGCATCTTTTCCCGCTTGTGTACGAGGCAATAAAAGAGGATACCCCTAAGATGATCTTGTTCCCCTTGCATGCCAAAATCAATGTGGAACAAGTAAAGAAATCTTTCCGTAGATTTATGGTCAAAGACTTTGTAAAATCTGTAAAAGGCACGGAGTTTCCCCTTTATTTTGATCAAAGCATCACCCAAGAAGAATTTGATCATTGGATGGACTCCTTCTATAAATACCGTGGCAACCTCCTGACCGGCGGAATCTGCATAAAAGAATTCGTGGATCTTAAGAAATATGGTGCGCATACGAATGAGTACCGTGTTTTCTATATCAACCATCAAATGGCAAGCGTATTCAGAAATTCCGGGCAATGGACAGATACGCCTGGACCTCCAAGAAGCTTGCTTGAGAAATACGAAAACCTCGGAAGTCCATACTACACGGTGGATTATGCGGAACTTGACGATGGTTCATGGAAGATCCTAGAAACAGGTGACGGTCAGGTCTCTGGCTTATCAGAGGGACAAGACTACGAACAATACTACAGGACATTACATCATTGTTTTAATGAAAGAAATTGCTGATGCATCCCATTTGCTTACCCGCTCAAGATTTGCAGGCATCGATTCAGGTTTCTAGTCTCATAAGCCCATACTTCGTATCGGAAATGAGATAGCCTATCAGCAAACGTCTGGGTGGCCGACACCTGAACACAGCTCTGCAGCTCTACTATAACTTGATTGGTTTTGTTTTGATCTACAAGATCCGGAGTCGAGCACATAGTCCATACATCGTCCTATTTACTCGTGAAACATGCGTTCAAAGTAGTTTCCTGTGATGGAAAGGTCAGCAATCTCTTGTGCATCTAGCAGAAGATCAGGACGATCAGCCCGAGCTACGATTTCACCTTGAATAGTAATTGGTGAACCTGAATACTGCCCAAAAAGATTCCTCCCCATGACGCTATTTTCATAGAATGTTTGGTCAATGCCAAGAAGATAGAGGAGGGTTGGAAGCATGTCGACTTGTCCACCAGGTTTGTCTATGATTTGACCATCCGTTCCGAGGGAATGGATGATGAAAGGGATTTTGCCATGGTTCTCAGGAAGGTCAGTATCATATGATTTATGAATGCCTTCATGGTCACCATAAAGAACCAAAGTTGTGTTCTCTAATAATCCTTCGTCTTTTAAACGTTCATAAAATAAGCCAAACTGCTGGTCAACATAGTGAATCGAATTTAGATAGTCAGTGGAGAGAGTATCTTCTTCGAAACGAAGGCCTTTCTTCTCGCTTGGTAGGCCAAATGGCATGTGGGAAGTCATTGTGATTGCGTAAAAATAGTAAGGCTCCTGTAAGTCGCTTAAAATTTGATAGGAATCTTTAAAGAGAATCTCATCATCAATACCCATCCCGATGTGGCTCATGCTAGAGAAATGCGTCTCATCAATATAATCGGAAAATCCCATCTTAGGAAATGTGATATACCGATTCCAATACTCTTTATCATCTCCATGTATGGCTAAGGAGGTGTAGCCGGATTTGGCAAGAATGATCGGGAGAGCATTATATTGATTCTCTGCATACCTTAGAAACGTACTGCCTGAAGATAGTGGATAAATGGATGTATTGAAGAGTAACTCGGCATCTGAACTATTGCCATCTGCAGTTTGTGCAATGAGATTGGGGAAATAATAACTCTCATTTAGCAAGCGGTTAATATGGGGTGTGATCTCATGACCCCATACTTCTTGACCGATCACAAAGTTTTCAAGTGATTCAATTTGAATTACAAGCAGGTTGTTCCCTCCAAGAGAGCCAAATAAGTGTTGATATTGCTTGTCTCCGGGCAAAAAAACGGCATTCTGCGCAAACCATTGTTCAATTTTGCTAACATTGGTTTCTGTGAGCTCCACACTTTGGTTCAACACGATCTGGCTTATTTCGTAGATGTGGGTTCCAATTGGGGAGAGGGCTAGTGGCCAATTATTACGGTTGCCTCGAAACTTGGATTCATCTAAAGAATGGTTATAGAGCACTGAGGCAAGAATAGACAATGTGCAGGTTAAGAGGAAGAGAAGAATTTTCCGTGAGGACGTACGGATCAATCCTTTCCGACTAAAGAAATAGATAAGCGGCAGGTCGATAACGAATAGGATATCCGTGAAGCGAAGGATGGATAAAATGCTATCACTTAATCCATCGAGAACACTCACAGCGCCTAACATATAAACACTCGGTAATCGGCCATAGGCTCTTGAATACATGATGTCGATGAAGAGAACAAGAGAGAGGATTACGTTTACGCTGAGCAGGTAGTATTTTGCCCTCCTTTCATGGAAGAGGAATGAAAAAGAGACAAAGAACAGAATGGGAAGTAGAGCGAAAACACTATAGATGAGGGCTGTAGCAAAAGTAATCATGTATAGTCCATCGAGAACATACGCTGATTTCACCAAAAGTGAGAGGCTAATACAGAACCATAATGGAAAATATAAGGAGCTCTTCTTGCTTGTATCAGACTTTGTGTTCATCAGCCATGCTCCTTTTCTTCCCGTGTTCGTTTATAGTATATATAATTTTAAGGTATTACGATACCTGCCAATGCTTATCTGCATTATCTTCAGTATTTCAGGGTATACTTGGGATAGGTAGTTGATGTTTAAAGTGATGACGAATGCCAAGGAGTTACTATGACTGAACATAATGAGACAATATTGATGAAAGACCGTCCGGCATTGGAGAGCCAAGCCCCTGTCAGCCGTTCCATGAAAATCATCTTTGCCCTTATCCCAATCATTATCTGCTCCATGGTAATCTGGAGGCCACTCGATAATGACATCTGGTTTCTCCTGACTCATGGGCGCTATGTAGTGGAACACGGCATCCCCACCATGGAACCCTTCACGATCCATGAAGGCTTCTCCTTCATCATGCAACAATGGCTCTCGGCCCTCCTCCTGTATCGAGTGTACGCACTGGCCGGGGACTTGGGCCTAAAACTCCTTGTGTTCTTGTGCTACATCATTAGCGGAGGGATCTTCTACAAAATTTGCTATAAGATTTCGCAGAAGCAGTACCTGAAATCCGTATTGCTGACCTACCTCTACTTAGGTCTCCTGAATCCCTTCATGACAACTAGGCCTTTCATTTTCACTACGATCATTGTTTTGCTGGAGATGTATGCGCTCGAAAGTTATTTCCTCGAGCAAAAGCCCCGCCTGATCCTCATTCTCGCTGGCCTCTCACTACTCCTTGTGAATCTCCAAGCGGCCATGTGGCCCATGCTTCTTGTGATTCTCCTTCCTTACCTGATCGACGCATTTGCCTTCAAGATCGGCCCGTTTCATGGAAGCAAGGTGAAGAAGTGGCCGCTCTGGCTTTCTGCGGCCGCCATGATCCTAGCTGGCTTTGTGAATCCATACGGCCTGGATGCGATGCTCTACACGAAAAACTCCTATGGCGTGAAGACCATCAATGCCATGGTTCTAGAGATGGCACCGACCACCGTGACCAGCATTCTTGGTTTACTCATCATTCTCGTGACGACATCCCTTTGCTTTCTCTATCTTTTCGGCCAAAGCCGCAGGAGAGTCGTTCGCTACATACTTTTAGCTCTGGGTACAGCCTACTTAAGCTTTACCACCATTCGAGGCTTTCTATTTTTCGTAAACTGCGCACTATTTCCCTTGATCCATTATCTGGACCTTTCTAAACTTCCTCAATTTGATCAGCAGAACTCACGAAGAACATTGTTCATCCGAAAGATCCTGCTTCTTGCGATTGCTCTATTGGTCCCACTGGTAGCCGTCATCTTGAGTAGTCGAGAATCGGTTCAGGAAACTGACTGGAGGCAATTTGAAGAAGTCTTAGCACCCGTTATCGAAGAACAGAAAAAATCAGAAGTCACCCTCTACACGGGCTACAACGATGGTGGTCTGGCTGAATTTCATGGGGTGCAAACGTATATGGATCCTCGGGCAGAAGTGTTCTTGGAAGTGAATAATCATGTTGAGGATGTGTTCACCGAATATTACTTGCTCCAGGCAGGTGGAACCTATTATAAAGAAGTACTTGATAAGTACGCATTCACGCACCTCATCGTCGAAAAGGGTGATCTCCTTTATGAATATTTAGCGCACGATACTGATTACGCATTGACTATGGAGAACGAGAACTATCGCTTGTATGAATTGCGTAAATAAAAAAGCTGCCCCGAAGGGCAGCTCGCAAGTTATGAAAGGCTAATCCTTAGCGAATATCTTGTGTCCTGATCCCGTCCATGTCATTGAAGGCAAGGTTCTCACCGCCCATGGCCCAAATGAAGGTGTAATTCGAAGTGCCGACACCAGAATGAATGCTCCAAGAAGGGCTGATCACGGCATCATAATCATGCATGAGAAGATGGCGGGTCTGATCCCCTTTGCCCATCATATGGAAGACCGCTTGATCCTCGGGAAGTTCAAAATAGGTATAGACTTCCATGCGGCGTTCGTGCGTATGGGTAGGCATGGTATTCCAGACACTTCCCGGTGCTAGCTCGGTCAAGCCCATGGAGAGCTGGCAAGTATCCAACACATCTGGATGAATAAACTGGTTAATGACACGCTTGTTCGCAGTTTCATCGGCACCTTGCGGATTCTTCTTCGCATCAGCAAGGGTCAGGAGTCTGGTTTCCGTTGTGCGGTGAGCCGGGGCCGAAACACCATAGAAACGCGCAGGAGTTTCGGTTACGGACTTGAACGTCACGTCCTTCGCACCTTTGGCAATATAAAGACAATCTTTATAGCCCAATTCGTACGTAGTTCCATCGACGGTCACTACGCCCCTGCTATCAGGGCCGATGTTGAAGAAACCAACTTCACGGCGCTCTAGGAAATATTCTGTACCAAAGGTTTTCCAAACATCCATGCCTTGATCAATGGAAACTTCTTTCTCAACCGGCATAATTCCGATGGTGACCATGCGGTCGACATGGGAGTACACCGCTTTTACTTGGTCTGCTAGATAAAGGTCAGTAATCAGGAATTCTTCACGAAGTTCCTCTGTCGTATAACGTTTCACATCATTGGGGTTTGCTGAATAGCGAATATCCATAGTGATCCTCCTTGAGCCGGGGCAAACCCGGAAAATAATCGATCAGAATAAGTCTAGCATAGAAACAAGTTCAAGATTGTCCACTTTTCTTCCTTTTCAGTGGGTAAAACTTGCATATCGTCTACTTTCTATTACAATAGAGTCAATAAGTGAGGTGAACCCAATGAAACTACATGATAACTGCCAAGCCGCTGTGGATGAATGTCTGGAGAAGAAACGATTTGCGATTTCGTGGCTACGACCTGAAGAGAAAACCTTTGACCTTCACTTGCATACTTGTCATGAAATTTACTTCTCGATCTCAGGTGCCAAGAACTTCCTCATCGAATCAGAGACCTACCCTGTTGAACCGGGTGATGTCATTTTCGTGAAGCAGTTAGAGAGCCATTGTGTCACGAAGCTGGAGGAAGCGAAGCACGAGCGCATTACCATCCTCATTCATCCGGAGTATTTACAAGAAATTTCCTCCGCAGATACCGATCTCACGCGCTGTTTCGAAGCCAATACGATTCCCTCAGGCCATAGACTTTCATTAGATAAAGAAGCCCAACAGACCTTCCGCTTCCTAATCCAGAAACTCGCAACCGCTTCCGGTTATGGCGAAGACCTGCAAGAATCTGCTACCTTTGTGGAACTTTTACTCCTCCTCAATAAACGCTTGTTCGAGACGAACGAAGAAGAGAAAAAACCTAACTTTCAATACGATGAAAAAGCGGCTGAAATCCTAGACTATATCAATGCGAATTTGGCGGAGGAGCTAACCATCGATTCGTTAGCGAGTCACTTTTATCTGTCTAAGTCGTATCTTTGCCGGATCTTTACTCAGTTCACGGGAACTACCATTAATAAGTACATCTCCGCCAGACGGATCAGTGTCGCCAAACGTCATCTTGCGGAAGGGGAGACCGCGATTACGGCCAGCCGTTTAGCCGGTTTCAAAGATTACTCAAACTTCCACCGCAGCTTCATGAAAACGCTGGGACTCACTCCGAAAGCCTACCAAACCCTCACCCTAAAATATGTAGGGATGCAAGAAAGTGACGACAATTTCCCAACAAAGGTGGAGGATTAGTCAGCCTTTTTGAACTTGGTCATTGGAGAAGGAAGGTATAATCTAAGAAACGATATTCTCCGGAGGATAAAAATGAATTTACTCGATACGTTCCGTTTAGATGGCAAAGTTGCCCTCGTCACAGGCGCCACCCATGGAATCGGCTTCGCCATTGCCACAGCTCTCGCCGAAGCCGGTGCACAAGTTGTGGTCAATGCCCGCAGCGAAGAGTCCTTAGCCAAAGGCTTGGAAGCCTACAAGGAAGCTGGTTTCCCTGATATTCGAGGTTATGTCTGTGATGTGACGGATGAAGCCCAGGTTCAAGCGATGGTGCAGCAGATCCGTGAGGAAGTAGGTACGGTTGACATCCTCGTTAATAATGCCGGCATGATCAAACGTATCCCCTTAACGGAAATGTCTGTTGAAGACTATCGAGCGGTCATTGATGTCGATCTCACGGCTTGCTTCATTACCTCAAAGGCCGTTATTCCCGCGATGATGGAGAAGAAAAAAGGAAAGCTCATCAACATTTGTTCCATGATGTCCGAGCTGGGTCGCGAGACGGTCTCCGCGTATGCTTCGGCCAAAGGCGGGCTCAAAATGCTCACCAAGAACATTGCTTCTGAATATGGCAAGTACAATATTCAATGTAATGGCTTAGGCCCCGGCTACATTGCCACCCCGCAAACCGCTCCGCTCCGCGAACCAGGTGTCCCTTTCAATGATTTCATTATCAGCAAGACACCTGCTGAACGTTGGGGCACACCGGAAGACTTGCAAGGCCCCGCGGTCTTTCTGGCCTCAGACGCCTCCGATTTCGTCAATGGCCATATTCTCTATGTAGATGGCGGCATTCTGGCTTATATCGGGAAACAGCCATAAGATCGGCCAAAATCAATAACATTTCTACATTCTTCAGGCTCGGTGTTTCAGCATCGGGCTTTTCTTGTATGGGTCAAAATCAAGTCTCAAAACACATCTGCCTAACACCTTATAATAATCTATATGTGAATAAATAATAACGAAACTGTGAAAGAATTAAGAAAGATTTATTACGTCTTTCATAGACAATCGCACGATTAAACACTATACTACATTCAACTGCAGTACCTAAGTATGATCAGTACATGTAGTCCTAAGACACATTTCCCCTTCATACACTAGACCCGAACCAGAAGCCGACGGCTCTCTCACAAGAGAACGTCACCCAATTTTTAGGAGGACCCCATGGAAATTTTAAGACGTTTGTTCAAAGATGAAGAGGGCCAAGGCCTGATCGAGTATGTCCTGATTGTTGGACTCATTGCATTGATAGCCGTCGGTGCCATTCTCTTTGCCGGTAACCAGATCAGAGATATCTGGAATGCGATCACAGACAAGCTGGATGATGTGCCTCTAAGCTGAGGCTGATGGACGGATTTAACGACTTGATCTGTTAAATGATCAGGACATAGACAAGCCGTCATCTTTCCTTGATTACATTGTGTACAGGAGGATTATAGTATGAATCTACTACAAAGGTTGATCAGGGAAGAAGAAGGTCAAGGACTGATCGAGTATGTTCTGATCGTTGGACTTATTGCACTCGCTGTGTTCGGTGTCATTGTGCTAGCCGGTGAAGAGCTGGGAAGCTTATGGCAGAGAGTCGCCGATTCAATCGAAGAACAAGCAGCGAAGATTCCGTAAAGATCATCAGCGTTTCAGGTTCTTCTGACCATGCTGAACCGCAGCGGATGATTCTTGGGGGAATCAAATGGTAGTATTTGAATATATCGCACTAGCGACAGTAGCCTCGGCAGCGACGACCGATCTTCGAGACCATAGAATACCAAATGCTTTGGTATTTCCTGTCCTCTTGGTCGCGCTGCTGGGGCATTTTATTTCCGGAGGCTTAAACGGCTTACTCTTCTCATTGGCAGGGTTTGCCGTGGGTCTACTCATCTTCTTCTTACCATTCGCGATTCGGATGATGGGGGCAGGAGATGTGAAATTAATGGCAACCGTCGGCGCCCTCTTGGGCTGGCGCTTCGCCATCGTCAGCGCCGTTTACGCATCCATAGCCGGTCTCTTCGTAGGACTCTGGATCATGGCCAAGAAGCGTGGCTGGCTCTTGAAACTAGTCAAATACCTGCCGCATCGTTTGGGCAAGTGGCTGATTCCTAAGGTCAGCACAGCCGCCCCCACAGAAAAAAATCTTGCAAACACTATGGATACGGTAAAGGCAGAGCGGATCATGGTACCCTATGGGTACTGCATAGCAATCGGGGTATTCCTGGTGCTGGTTGGCGAATCTATTGGGAACTGGCCTTTGATTCATTTCATACGCTAATTCCGGAGATTTTTGTTATACCAGGCAAGAAAGAGGAACCGGTATGATTAGAAAAATTCTCCGTGGCGAGGGTGGACAGGCTGTCGTTGAGACAGCGCTTGTGCTGCCCTTTTTGCTTCTTTTGATCTTAGGCATGGTCGAGTTCGGGTGGATCCTGAATGGTCAGATCACGATCACTTCCGCTGCACGCGAGGGCGCTAGAACCGCCGTCGTTTTTGAGAGTGCAGCCTCGGCGAAAACCGCTGTTGAATCCGCCGTTTCGCAATCCGCGAGTCCTTCCAGCTTAAAAAACATTCACACCACCACAACCTTTACCACCGAGAAGGCAATTGTCCTGGTCGATGCGGATATCACCCCGATCATTGGCCTCTTCGTCAGCGGGGACATGGCGCTACATGCCAAGGCAGAGATGCGTCTCGAATAAACAGGGGGTAGACCTATGGCTGCAGTAGGTAGAAGAATCCGCTCCCTCTTCCGCAAAGAGGACGGAGCCACAAGTGTCCTCGTCGTCTTTTTTCTGGGCTTTTTCGGCCTCGCCTTTGCCGCGCTTGTCATCGACGCAAGTCTTCTCTACGCCAAGCGAAGTGCCATGATCACCGCAGCCGACGCAGGTGCGCTAGCCGGTGCCAACGTCATCCGCGAGCAAGTGCTCGCCGGCAAATCCTCCACATCTCCGGAAGTCGTTGATTTGGCCAAAGCCGCCGCCAGACAGTTCGCCGTCACCAATGGTGCAGACGACAGTTTGACTACGGTCGAAATCTCAAAAAGAACGGTTCCATTGCCCAATGGCACGACCGAGAATCGCCAAGTGGTCGATGTCACGGTAGGTGTCAAAGAATCTAGTATATTTGCCCGTTTTATGGGCGATTCAGAAAATACTGTCCGGGCCACAGCCACGGGCACCTGGGGCTACGTGTATAAAGCCTATGTCGGCAACATCTTGCCCCTTTTCATTTTTGATTCCAACTACAAAATCAATACCTTGACCTACCTGCATGACTTGCTAGAAACCCCGGTTGTCCCGGATCCGAGTAATCCCGACACAAATTCCTACGGCTATGTCCAACTGACTGGAAGCGGAAAAGGTGATATCAAGGATGCTTTGGCCGGAAAATACACCGGTGGCTTGTACATGGAGAAGAACATCTTAGATGGCGAACCCGGCAAAGGGAACTTCGTCTCCGGGGCTATTGAGGAGCGAATGACTGAGGCCGCAAAGTTGGGCTCTGTCGGGGAACGACGTTCCGCCATGATGGGACTGGTTCCGGTCATCAGCTGGGAGAAGTTCAAGGAGATCGATTCGAATTTCAAGTCGAAGTACGACAAATTAGCCTCGCAGCTCAAGCTCCCCATCGAATACTTCGCCTACATGGAAATTACCGATGTGGTAAAGAGTTCAAGTAACTGGGGCTCGGCTCTCGCCCTGAATCCTTTTGAGGATCCAAACAGCCTCTACAAGGCCGTCGGATCGGCCGGTCGCAGAAATTACTCAGCGGTTGTAGGTGCGAAACCTCCGGCAGACCTGATCGTTGGTCGCTTCACAGGGGAGACGGTGCAAGCAAGAACCCTTACAGAAGCCGGGGATCAAATCAATCCTAACCCAGACGGCGGTCCACAAGACATTTCCGCCATGTATGCGAAACTGATCAACTAAGAAGAATCACACAACAAGATAGATAAGAGGGGGATCTCATATGAAAGCAAGAAGAGTGGTACTCATTTTTTCCATTCTCCTAGGGATTGCGACCGCTGCAGGGATTTATATCTATGTGAGAAATCAGCAAGTGGCACCGGTAGATCCAATCGTCTATCGTAAAGTGGTTGTTGCCGTCACCACCATTCCGGAGAATACCATCATCACCAGCGACATGATCCAGCTACGGGATGTCCCCGAACAAGCTGTGCATGTCGATGCCTTTACCGATACGGAAGGCCTGATTGGTGCGGTTACTTCGGCCTCCATTGTCAAAGATGAGCAGGTCTTAAAAAGCCGCGTCGTCCAAGGTTTAGGCGAAGGAGGGGACAAACTCTCCTACATCATCCCCGAAAACATGCGTGCGATCTCCATTCCGATTAGTGAGCTGTCAGCCGTTTCTGGTTACATTAAGAACGGGGACTTCATCGACATCCTGGTCACCTACATCGAGTCAGACCTCTATCCTCTGGAAGTCACGCCAACACCTAGCCCGGCTCCTACGCCACCTGTTGAAGGGGAGCCCGCAGCGACGGAGCCCGTACCGACGGAGGTCGAGCGGCTTTGGACAACCGTGTATACCCAGTTCCAGAAAATTGAAGTCTTGCGTATTACGCCTGCAAACCAAGCCGCAGATGATACCTCCCTTCCGGCCACGATGGTTCTCTTGGTCACGCCTGAACAGGCCGAAGAACTCGTGTTTGCCATGGATAGCGGTAGCTTGACCCTGACCTTGCGGAACCCGGCAGATGGTGTCATCCAAGAATTGGAATTCTATAATGCGGAGAAATTCCGCGAGCAATACATCGATCCCTTATTTGAGACCGGTGAGACCTCGGAGGTAGCCTAAGATGGAATTGATTCGCGTATTATTAGCCTCAGATCTCATCGAACTTCGTTCGAAGATCAGCCACGATCTGGCCGACATAGAGCACATTCTCTTGGTCGACCCTGCCTCGACAGAAGCCGAAGCCGAGCAGCGAATCGCTGACCAAGGCGCTGATGTAGTCCTCGTCGACAATTCACTCGACGACAATGGCTACGCCGCGGCCCAGAAGCTTCATCAGGCCTATCCTGGCGTCGGCCTCATCCTCATTGAGGAAACCATTCGTGACGACACTCTCCACCGTGCCCTCTTAGCCGGTGCGAACGACGTGCTCATCTACCCCTTTGAGCCGAAGTTGCTCTTGGAATCCATCACTCGTTCGGAGGCTTTGGCCAAAGAACTCTCCGGCCAGGTAACTACACCCGGGAAGCGCTTCCTGCCCAAGACGCGCAAAGCCGAAGTGCTCACGGTCTTCAGTCCGAAGGGCGGGGTGGGGAAGACCTTAACCTCCATCAATGAAGCGATCTCGATCTACCAGAAAACGAAAGCGGATGTCGTCCTCGTGGACTTCGACCTGGACTACGGCACCGTAGCGCTCGGGATGAACCTCCAGCCTTTCTACACGCTGTCCGACATCTTAGAAGACATGCGAAACATCAATGCGGAGACGATCAGCAGCTACCTAACGCCGCACGAAAGTGGCGTCATGGTCCTCCCAGGGAATGCAATGCCCAGACTGGAACCCTACGTACGCCAAGAGCAAGTGGCCGACATCATCGCAGCTCTTCGGGACTCCTTCGACTTCGTCATCATTGACATGCCCTCCAGGTTCAGCAATGAACTCTTACCGGCGCTCACGATGGCAAGTCGCATTTTTCTGATCACCACACCGGAAATCAGCACATTGCGGAATATCAAGGCCTCGCTGGCCACCTTCAGCAACCTGGGCATCTCGCTTGAGAAGGTCAAGATTGTCCTCAATCGTTCGGACCTCAATAAGAACATCAAGCCCAACGATGTGGCGAAAACCCTAGAGCGCGAAATCTACGGCAACCTCCGAGATGACAGCAAAGGGGTCATAGCCTCCATGAATGAAGGTAAGCCCTTGGTTACCCAGACCCAGCGTCGTGGCCTCGTCCGAGATTACGAACTGCTGACCCATAAATACTTAAGTGAATCCGGCCGCATGCCGGTGCGCGGGAAAGGTGGTTTCGGCAAAGCGAAACCTGAGAACGAATAGAAATCGAGGCAAAAGATGGTATCGATGAATGGCTATCAGAGTCCCGGTCATGGCACAGGACCTTCATCCTTGACGGATCGGCGTGAACAGCTCATGGACGAGTTAGGGGCACAAACCCTGAACCTCGTCATTGATAATGTCCAGATTCAGACCGAATCACAGGATCCGATCATAAGGAAGCAGACGTTCGAGCAGATCTTGCGGATTGTCACCGAAGTCTTGAATGAGAAGAAAGAGCACCTCACTCTCGTGGAGCGGCAAAAAGTCGCCAACTCGGTGATGGATGAAATCTTCGGCTTTGGCCCCATTACGCAACTCCTGAAAGACCCCACCGTCACCGAAGTCATGGTGAACACCACCCACCGCGTCTACGTGGAACGCCGCGGGAAACTGGAGCTGACGAATGTGCACTTCCGCGACGAAAACCATATCTACCATATCATTGACAAGATTGTTTCCCCGCTGGGCCGACACATCGACGAGTCCTCGCCGATGGTGGATGCGCGTCTGCCGGATGGCTCGCGTGTGAACATCATTATTCCACCGCTGTCGATTAAGGGGCCGACCATTACGATCCGTAAATTTGCGGCGGATCCGTTTACGCGAAATGACCTGATTAACTTCGGTACCTTAACCTATGACATGGCGGATTTCCTGAAGGCTTGCGTCGAGGGGCGCTTGAACATTCTCGTGTCCGGGGGAACCGGCAGTGGTAAAACGACCCTGCTGAATGTGCTTTCGAGTTTCATTCCTACGAATGAACGCATTGTCACCATCGAAGATGCGGCCGAACTTCAGCTCCAGCAAGAGCACGTGGTCACTCTCGAAAGCCGGCCTGCCAACATCGAAGGCCAAGGGCGGATTGCTGTCCGTGAACTTGTGGTCAATGCCTTGCGTATGCGCCCCGATCGTATCGTGGTTGGTGAGGTTCGTAGCGCCGAAGCCCTGGACATGCTACAGGCCATGAACACTGGCCATGATGGCTCTTTGACCACCATCCACGCCAACACCCCGCGTGACTCCCTTTCTCGTTTGGAAACGATGGTCATGATGTCCGGTATGGAATTGCCGTCCCGCGCCATTCGTGAACAAGTTTCCTCAGCTATCCAGCTCATCGTGCAGATTGCGCGTTTCATTGACGGAACCCGTAAGATCTCGCGCATTTCTGAAATCACCGGCATGGAAGGGGACACCATCACCATGCAGGACATCTTTGTCTTCGCGCAAGAAGGTTTAGATGACGAAAACCAAGTCTTAGGCAAACACGTCGCAACTGGCATCCAGCCGACTTTCTTGGATCGCCTTGCCCGTGCTGGGGCCAAAATCCCGCCCGGCTTGTTTAAGTAATTGTTGATCCGGCTACGAGGTCACAGAAAAGGAGGGCAGCATGAGCCAAGAAGTATTCATCATTCTAATTATCGGAGGCGCCATCGCGGCCACCCTCTTTATCTACTCGTTGCTCACCTTGCTCTTTGCGTCTCGGATGCAAACGAAGAAGCGCCTCCGTGACATCGAAGTCTTCAACGACCCAGATGAACCCAGCATGCCGGACCTTCCGGCCGAGCAAATTCCCTTCCGCCAGCGCATGGTCCGAAGCCTCGGGAGCATCAGCGCTATGGTGGGCGGCAATCAACGCAATCGCGACAAGCAGAAGCTACGCCTCCAGCGCGCCGGCATCCTGATGAAGCCCGAAGAGCTGACCGGCCTCAAGGTCGGCGCGATCTTGCTTCTGGCCGTGATCTTGGGCTTGCTTACGCGGAATCTTTGGCTGATGTTGTTTGCGATTCCCTTAGGGGTGTTGTTGCCAGATCTTTTTGTTTCCATGAAGATCAGTCAGCGAGCCAAAGTCCTCAATTCACAGTTGCCGGAAGCTCTGAACGTCATTGCCAATGGTGTCCGTGCGGGCTTTAGTTTCCCCCAAGCCGTCGCCATGATCGTGGACGAAATGAGTGGCCCCATCGCCGAAGAATTCGCCAAACTCCTCCGCGAAAACTCCTTGGGAAAACCCATGGACGAAGCCTTGCAAAATCTCTCTGACCGCACTGCCGACGAAGACTTGGACATCGTCATCACCGCCCTCTTGATCCAAAGGCAGGTCGGTGGGTCTTTGGCCGAAATCTTAGATACGATCTCCGAAACCATCCGCGGACGCGTCAAACTCAAAGGCGACATCCGCACCCTCACCGCCCAGGGCAAAATGTCCGCTGTCATCGTGAGCCTCATGCCCTTCGCCATGGGCCTTCTGCTGAACATGGTAAACCCGGGCTACATGAACGTCATGTTCACCGATCCGATCGGCATTGCCGCCTCGGTCGCCGCCCTGATCTTCATGACACTCGGCATTTTCCTCCTCAGCAAAATTGTGCAGATCAAGGTGTAGCGGCGGCTTTGGCCTCGAAAAAAGCAGGAAAGGAGCAGCACCATGGATTACCTACAACTCATTATCATTCTAGCCGGGATCGCAGCCGCCGGTATTTTCTTCGTAATCTTGGATCGTGTGACCTCGAAGCGTGAGGTCATGCGGAAAAGGCTCGAAGACGTGCAAAGTGTTGCCCTCTTCGAAGAAGAAGAATCCGAATACCGGAAACCCTTCTTCGACCGTATCTTGCGCCCGCTCTATCAGCGCTTTCTGGCCTTTGTCACGCGCCTCACGCCAAAAGCCATCATCAACCGCTACGACGAACTCCTCCTGCAAGCCGGCCTTCGCTCCTCCTACACGCCCATCCGACTGATCGGCATCCAGGTCCTCATGGGCGTCCTAGGCTTCGCCACTTCGTTGATTTTGCTCCCCAGCGACATGAACGCGCGCGGCTTGATCCTCTTTGCCATTACATTCCTCGTCTTTATGTTGCCGTACTTAATGATTCTCAGTCAGGCACGCACCCGCCTCGCCCTCATTGACCGCACCCTGCCCGACCTCTTAGACCTCTTATACGTCTGTGTCGAGGCCGGGCTCAGTTTCGATATGGCCCTTCGGCGCACCGCCGAAAAAACCAAAGGCCCCCTAGCCGACGAAGTCTTGCAAGCCCTAACCGAAATGAGTAAAGGCCGCGACCGACGCGACGCCCTTCGCGGCATCGCCGACCGCACAAAATCCGGCGATCTCACCACCTTCATCAGCTCCGTCATCCAAGCCGAACAATTAGGCAGCAACATCGCCAACACCCTCCGCATCCAATCCACCACGATGCGCCAAAAACGCGCCCAACGCGCCGAAGAACAAGCCGCCAAACTCGCCACCAAAATGCTTTTCCCCATCGTCTTCATGATCTTCCCAGCACTCCTATTAGTTTTGCTGGGCCCCACCCTCATCCGCCTCATCAGCATGATGACCGGGCTGTTTTGATGGTAGTTTGATAGCGCGTAGATCGTGATTTGATGGTGTGATTGTTGATTTGATGGTGTGGGGAGTGGTTTGGTTGAAGTTTTTTTCGCGAACGGTACGCCAATAGATAGTCATTAGATAGTAAGTAAGCAGCAAGCAATAGACCACC
>CAZCLL010000028.1:0-20898 GCA_964499555.1 uncultured Fastidiosipila sp. | reverse complement strand
AGGAGGAAAACATGCAGCATAACGATCAAACACAGCCTGAACTGATGGAGCGCGTGATCCACATCGGTCGCGTATCCAAAACCGTAAAAGGCGGACGTAACATGCGTTTCTCTGCCCTCGTCATTGTGGGCGACGGTCACGGCAACGTCGGCAAAGGTACCGGAAAGTCGGTGGAAATTCCTGAAGCGATCCGCAAGGGTGTAGAAGCCGCAAAACGCAATATGATTCATGTCCCCTTGGACGGCACAACGGTTCCCCATTCTTATGTCGGCCGTTTCGGTGCAGGCCAGGTTCTCCTGAAGCCCGCTAAGCCCGGTACCGGTGTTATTGCTGGTGGCCCTGTCCGTGCGGTCATGGAGCTGGTTGGTGTCAAAGATGTTCGTACGAAGTCTTTAGGTACCAGCAATCCGAACAATGTTGTCAACGCGACAATGGAAGCCTTGAAAGCAATGAAATCCGTTGAGGATGTAGCGAGAATCCGCGGCAAGAACGCCGATGAGATTCTTTGAGGAAGGACATCAACAACATGGCGAAACTAAAGATTACGCTCGTAAAGAGCACCAACAGCACAAATCACACGCACCGCAAAACGGTTGAAGCCCTAGGTCTTCGTAAGATCGGGCAGACCGTGGAGAAGGAAGATACCCCGCAAATTCGTGGTATGATCCGCCAGGTGCAGTACCTGGTCACAGCAGAAGAAATCTAAGGGAGGATCCGGGAATGAAATTAAACGAATTACAAGCCAATCCGGGTGCCAGCCCAAAGGCGTACCGCAAGGGCAGAGGCTCTGGTAGCGGTAATGGCAAGACTGCCGGTAGAGGCCACAAGGGTCAGAATGCACGTTCCGGCGGCGGGGTTCGCTGGGGCTTTGAAGGTGGTCAGACGCCTTTGTTCCGCAGACTGCCGAAGAGAGGCTTCAACAATAAGCGTTTTGCTACGAACTATATTGAGATTTCTCTGGGACGTCTCCAGCAGTTTGAAGACGGTACCGTGGTGGACATTGAGAAGATCAAGGAATCCGGTCTCGTGAAGTTCAGCGGCCAGAATGATGGCATCAAGATCCTGAGTGGCGGCGAATTTACGAAGAAGCTCACGGTCCGCGCATCTAAGTTTACGGCTTCTGCCAAGGAAGCGATTGAACAGGCCGGGGGCCTAGCGGAGGAGGTATAAGTCATGTCCAGCATGGTTGGAACATTAAGGAATGCCTTCCGGGCTCCCGAGTTGCGCAAGCGCATGATTTTTACCATCATCATTATCTGTATCTATCGAATTGGCGCTCATATCCCGGTCCCCGGGATTGATCGCCTGGCTTTTACTAATCTGATTCGTAATTTTGGTCAGCTAGGTCAGATGATGGACTTAATTGCCGGTGGTGCGTTGACCTCCGTGTCCATTTTTGCTCTTGGTGTTCAGCCGTACATTAATGCGTCGATCATCATCCAGCTTCTCACCGTGGCGATTCCCGCCCTGGAGAATATGGCCAAAGAAGGCGAAACGGGTCGGAAGAAGATCCAAAAGATTACGCGCTATACCTCTGTTGGTCTGGCTCTCTTACAGTCTTTTGCCTTCTGGTATTCTACAAGATCGGCAGCGGTGACTCAGTTGCCGGCTTGGCTCAATGCTATTGTTGTCATCTTGACATTTACGGCTGGTACCAGCTTGGTGACCTTCTTAGGGGAACAGATTAATGACAAGGGTGTCGGGAACGGCATCTCGATTCTGATCTTTACCGGTGTGGTCTCCCGTGTACCTTCGATGCTTCAGTCTTTGTGGCTGGTCGTCAGGGCTTGGGATATCAATAACCAATGGGGACCTTGGGTTGCGACGTTGCTCCTACTGGTTTTCCTTGCGGTCTCGCTTGCGCTTCTCGTGTTTGTGATTTTCATTCACTTGGCTGAAAGGAGAATTCCGGTTCAGTATTCGAAGCGCGTTGTTGGTCGTAAGCAGTATGGTGGACAGTCCACCTATCTCCCGATCAAGGTAAACCAGTCCGGTGTTATGCCGGTCATCTTCGCGATGTCGATCTCGCAGTTGCCTTCATTGATCATCAGCTTCTTGTTCTATAACAGTACAGGACCTGTTGTGACCTTCTTCCGTAATTTGGGAACCAATCCCATTTATTACGTGATTATGGCGCTCCTGATCTTGGGCTTTACCTTCTTCTATTCGCTGACGCAGTTCAATCCGATTGAGATTTCGAACAACCTGCAGAAGAACGGGGGCTTTATCCCTGGCATTCGTCCGGGTCGCCCGACTTCTGAATTTATCGGAAAGACAGCCAGCCGCCTGAATTGGTTCGATGCACTCTTCTTGATTATTGTTACCTTGCTGCCTATGGTGGTCGGTACACTCACGAATACGCAAGCGATCTGGTTCGGCGGAACCTCCATCATCATTATCGTTGGTGTCTGTATTGACTTGGTCAATCAGCTGGATTCCCAGATGATGATGAAACATTACAAAGGATTTCTGAATTAACCTTTCAGACAGAATGAAAGAGGGTCTGCCTCTAGTGAAGCTCACTCTCCTGATGGCAGGCCTTGCCCCCTCGCTTGTGGGGGTCGAGGCTTTGCTGTTTTGGCCCGAGCAAAAGTAGTAACGAAGGTTGAGGGTAAGTGCATGAGAATCGTGATTTTGGGGCCGCCTGGCTCGGGGAAGGGTACGATATCGGACATCATCAGTAAGACGTATGATTTAGTCCATATATCGACCGGAGATTTGTTTAGACATCATATTAGCGAGAAAACGCCGATTGGTTTGGAAGCGAAATCGTACATCGATCATGGCGACTTGGTTCCGGATTCGATCACCATTGCGATGTTAGAAGAAAGAGTTGCTGAGCCGGATTGTGCGAATGGTTTCCTCTTGGATGGCTATCCGAGGAATCTGGATCAAGCGGAAGCACTGGATCAACTCCTGCAGGAACGTGGCTGGACCATCGACACGACACTGAATGTCTGTGTCCCGGAAGAACTGATCATGGAGCGTTTGGCCGGACGAAGAGTTTGCCCGAAATGTGGGGCAACCTATAATGTCTATACCAAGCGCAGCAAGGTCATTGGGATCTGCGATGTCTGTAATGCGCGCTTAGTGCAGCGTCCGGATGATACGGAAGAGACGATTCACCATCGTCTGAAGACCTATGAGGAGTCAACGAGCCCGCTCATCTTGTACTACGAGAAGCAGGGAATCCTGCACTCCGTAGATAATAGTGGGGACGTCGAAGTCACCATGGCACAAGTCAAGGAAGTACTGAAGAAATGATCCAATTGAAGTCACAAGCCGAAATTGCCAAGATAAGAGAAGCCGGTAGGCTTGTCATGGCCTGCATGGATGCCATGCAGGCAGCAATTAGGCCTGGCATCAGCACCAAGGAACTGAATGAAATCGCTGACAAGATGATCCGGGAGGCCGGGGGCACGGCGCCTTGCTTAGGCTATGGGGAACCGCCCTTTCCTGCCGCCACTTGTATTTCGGTGGAAGAAGAGATTGTGCACGGGATTCCCTCGGAGGACATCCTCTTGGAAGAGGGGATGATCGTCACCTTTGATATCGTTGCTGAGCTGGATGGTTGGATGGCAGATGCCGCCAGGACCTTCCCAGTAGGTGAGATTTCGGAAGAAAAGAAGGCTCTCTTACAGGCAGCGAAAGAGGCGTTTGAAATGGGCCTTGCAGAAGCCGTGATCGGGAATCGGATTGGGGACATTTCGGCTGCGGTACAGACCTACTCGGAAGGGCATGGCTACAGTGTGATCCGGGAACTCACCGGCCACGGGATCGGTCGCGAAATGCACGAATCACCCGATGTGCCCAACTTTGGCCGAAAAGGCCACGGGCCGAGACTGCAAGAAGGCATGGTCATCTGTATTGAACCCATGATTGCAGCCGGCGCTCGCTATGTAACACTCGCAGAGGATGAATGGACCGTATTGATGCGGGACCGGAAGCCCTCGGCGCACTACGAAAACACGATTGTTATTACAAAAGATGGACCCGTCATATTAACGGCAAAATAAGAGAAAGGAGTTCCGATGGCTAAAGAAGGAGTAATCGAAGTTGAGGGAATCGTGGCTGAGGTTTTACCGAATGCCAACTTCAAAGTCAAACTTGAAAATGGACACATCGTACTGGCGCATATTTCCGGCAAGCTGAGACAGAATTACATTAAGATTCTGCAAGGCGACCGTGTGACGCTGGAGCTTTCGCCCTACGATTTGGACCGTGGCCGCATCACGTGGCGCGGGAAATAGAGCCCCCCATGAGCCCACCCACTGGGCTCCGATCAAGCGGACTCGCCGGCTTGTGACATGTGTCGTAAAATGGCGAATTATTTAGACAAATATGCTGTAAATTCATAGAATTAGCTAAAAGCACTTGCCAGAACAAGAGTTTCTGCTAGAATATTACAGCATGCGCTCTCCTCAAGGAGAGTGGTTTATTCTGTGAAAGAGTGAGTAGAGGTAGCCAGAAATGAAAGTTAGATCTTCAGTCAAACCGATGTGCGAGAAGTGCCGTGTAATCCGTCGTAAAGGCCGTGTCATGGTCATTTGCTCCGATCCGAAACACAAGCAGAGACAGGGCTAATCCTTGGCACCTGTCTTTTTGCAGGCGACTAACACGTTAGGCGCGGCTGCCGCAGAATGCGGAATTGCCTGTGCGTGATTATATATATATTGATTTATAAAAAATACGATGGAGGTATATTGAATGGCTCGTATTTCAGGTGTAGACCTGCCAAACGATAAGCGAGTGGAAATTGCTTTGACCAGTATTTATGGTATTGGTCGCAAATTATCCAACGATGTTTTGGCCAAATGCGAAATCAGCCCGGATGTCCGCGTGAGAGATTTGACCGACGATGAAGTCGCCAGAATCCGTGACGTCCTGGAAAACGAATATAAAATCGAAGGTGATTTGCGCCGTGAAGTCGCAATGAACATTAAGCGTCTTGAGGAGATCGGTAGCTACCGCGGCCGTCGCCACAGAATGGGTCTGCCGGTCAGAGGGCAGAGAACCAAGACGAACGCCAGAACCCGTAAGGGACCACGCCGCACAATGGCTAATAAGAAGAAATAAGGAGGTTGACAGAAGATGGCTAAACCGAAAACAAAAGTCAGGAAGAAGCTACGTAAGAATGTTGACCGCGGCCAGGTGCATATCCATGCTACGTTTAACAACACCATTGTCACTGTTTCGGATGCACAGGGCAATGTCATTTCTTGGTCCAGCGCTGGTTCACACGGCATGAGAGGCTCTCGTAAGGGCACACCTTTCGCAGCACAGCTCGCTTCTGAGACGGCAGCCCAGGCAGCAGTAGATCAGGGACTTCGCACCGTTGAAGTCTTCGTTAAAGGACCGGGTTCCGGTCGTGAGTCGGCGATTCGTGCTCTCGGGAATGTTGGTCTCGAAGTCACCATGCTGAAGGATGTTACACCCGTTCCGCATAACGGCTGCAGACCTCCTAAGAAGAGAAGAATTTAAGTAGGAGGACATGAATGGCTAGATATACTGATGCTTCCTGCCGCCTCTGCCGCAGAGAAGGTACTAAATTATTTTTGAAGGGCACTCGTTGCTATTCCAGCAAGTGCGCAATCGCTAAGAGAGGCTACGTCCCAGGCCAGCATGGTCCTGCCGGTTCGCGCCGTAAACAGTCGGAATATGGTCTCCAGCTCCGTGAGAAACAGAAGACCAAGCGCTTCTATGGTCTCCAGGAAGGCCAGTTCGCAACGATTTACAGCAGAGCCGACCGCCAGAAGGGCAACACAGGTTTCAACTTCCTGCGTCTCCTCGAAATGCGTTTCGACAATATTGTCTATCGTTTGGGCTTTGCCAATTCCCGTGCCGAGGCCAGACAGATGGTTACCCATGGTCATTTCACTTTGAATGGTAAAAAGGCCAATATCCCTTCCATGACCCTCAAGGCCGGCGATGTGATCGCTGTTTCTGAGACTTCTAGAGCCAAGACTCGTTTCAAGGGCTTCGAAGTAAACCGTGCGATCCCGCATTGGCTGAATCTCGATACAGAAACATTAACCGGTAAGATTCTGCAGCTCCCGAACAGGGAGGATGTCGACGTGGAAGTCAGCGAGCGTTTGATCGTCGAGCTTTACTCCCGTTAATCATCCTGAGGAATTTGGCCAGTTCACATTTTATGTGCACGAAATCCGGGAGGTTTTGAATGTTAGAAAGTAATAAACCGGTCATTACGACGGCGGATCTGTCTGCTGATAATTCATACGGCAAGTTCATTGTTGAGCCCTTAGAGCGTGGCTACGGCATTACGCTCGGGAACTCTTTGCGCCGTGTGCTCCTCTCGTCTTTGACAGGCGCGGCTGTTACCGCGCTTCGCGTAGATGGAATTTTCCATGAATTTTCCACTGTCAAGGGCGTGATCGAGGATATGACCGAAATAATCTTGAATGTGAAGGGTATTCGCATCAAGATGAATGTAGATGGTCCCAAGACCGTTTATTTGAGCAGTGATGAAGGTACCACCGGTGTCTTGACTGCCGGCGATATCGTTCATGATGAAGAGATTGAGATTATGAATCCCAATCACGTCATCTGCACGCTCAACGGTGAGTCCCGTGTATTCATTGAGTTTACGATCAGCGAAGGCCAAGGGTATAACACGGCTGAGAATAACAAGTGGCCGAATCAGCCCATTGGGGTGATCCCGATTGACTCGATCTTCACACCGATTAACAAGGTGAATTACAGCGTGGAGAATACGCGTGTCGGCCAGTTCACGGACTACGACAAATTGACTTTGGAAGTGTGGACCGATGGGACGATCACGGCGGAGTCCGGCGTTAGCCAGGCTGCGGATATCTTGATCGAACACTTGAGCTTATTCCTGAATCTTGATGAAATTGAGCATCAGCAGCCTTTCGGAGAGACGGAGGAAGAAGCCGAGCATGATGTCATTCTTGATACCGCGATTGAAGATATGGATTTCTCGGTGAGAACGTATAACTGCTTGAAGAGAGCTTCGATCAACACGATCGGCGATCTGGTGATCCGTACGCAAGAAGACATGATGAAGGTGAGAAACCTTGGCAAGAAGTCGCTCGAAGAAGTCGAGCAGAAACTTGCCGAACTGGGGCTCGGTCTGGCCGAATCTCCGGAAATGTAATTTTACGAAACACTATTACCTGTTATTAGGAGGTTATGAATGTCTGGACATCGCAAATTGGGCCGCAAGACCAGCGTCAGACTTAGCATTTTGAGAAACCTGACCACCCAGCTCATCGTCGCAGGTCACGTTGAGACGACGCTGGATCGTGCGAAGGAAGTTCGCAGTATTGCAGAGAAATTGATCACAGAAGCTGCCAAGGAATCTGACAACTTCACCACCCGTGAGATTCTCTCTTCGACCGCTAAACTCGACGGCAAAGGCAAGAAGGTCTTGGCCCCCAAGACTTCGGTCAATGACCGGAAATATTATGTAGTGGAACACGAGCTCTCGACGAAGGAAGTCCAAGTGGACAACCCGACTCGCTTGGCGGCTCGTCGTCGCGCCATGAATTGGCTCGTCAAAGGCAAGGATGCCAACGGCAACGTCGTGAATCCTGTCAACATCCTTTTCGATGAGGTTGCCCCGCAGTATAAGGGCAGAACCGGCGGTTATACCCGCATCATCCAGTTAGGCGCTCGCCGCGGCGACTCCGCTGAGATGGCAAGACTCGAACTGGTCTAAGACTGGCCGTTCTGATTCCAAATTTTCGAGGCCGGGGGATCCCTGGCCTTCTTTTGTTTCAGAAGAGAAAGAGTTAGGAGCTGCGGCGTGACAAAACCACTGATCGTTGTTCGAGAGGCTTCCTACACCTATGATCAAGATACGGAAGACGCGCTGGTTGCCGTCAAGAATCTTACGTTTCAGGTGGCGGAAGGTGAACACGTAGCCATTTTAGGTAGAAACGGGTCCGGTAAGTCGACGCTGGCCCGGCTTTTGAATGCCCTTTTGTTGCCCCAGACCGGCAGCGTGGAAGTCATGGGGCTCGATACGAGAGACGAGGATGCCGTTTGGGAGATTCGTTCCAAGCTGGGCATGGTTTTCCAGAACCCGGACAATCAAATTGTGGCGACGACCGTAGAAGAGGACATCGCCTTTGGCCCGGAGAATCTCGGGGTTCCGCGTGAGGAGCTTCGGCGGATTGTCCCGGAGGTCCTCCGTTTGGTGGGGATGTCTGGCCTCGAGAAGCGCCAGCCTTCGGAGCTTTCCGGCGGGCAGAAGCAGAAGCTCGCAGTGGCCGGGATTCTGGCCATGTCCCCGCGTTGCATTATTTTGGACGAGGCGACATCCATGCTCGACCCCAAGAGTCGGCGCGAGCTCATGGACCTGGTTTCTGAGCTCAGCCGCAGTCGGGGGCTCACGCTGGTCAACGTCACCCACCACATGGATGAGGTGCTGGCGGCCGATCGCGTGCTCGTCATGAGTCACGGCGAGATGGTGGTGGAGGGCACGCCGAATGAGGTCTTCTTCAAGCACGAGAAGATCCGCCGTTTGGGTTTGGACGTCCCTTCCTACCTTCGCATTACGAAGGATGTGGCCAAAGCCGCCGGCCACGAGCCTCTTCTCTCGGATGTAGCGAGCGAGGAAGGCGCCGTTCGTTATTTGAAAGGGATTCTTGAGCATCTCGGGCCAGTGGAGCCTTCTCCGGACGTGGATTTTGCGGATGAACCCGTAAAACCTCGGCGCTACAACGCAGATGAAATCAATGCGGATTATACGAAACAGCCTTTGATCGAGGTTTCCAATCTCTCACACGCCTATAATGTGAATCGCCCCGACCAGATGGATGCGATTCAAGACATTTCTTTCCAAGTTTGGCCTGGCGAGTTTCTCGGGATTGCCGGCCATACCGGCTCTGGCAAGTCGACTTTGATTCAGCACCTGAATGGGCTGATCCGGTCGCAGTCCGGCACGATTAAAGTGATGGGCTTTGATGTCTCGGAGAATAAAGACATCAGGGAGCTCCGCCGTCATGTGGGCATGGTATTCCAATATCCGGAGCAACAACTCTTTGCGGAGACGATCTTCGACGATGTGGCCTATGGGCCGAAGCGCCTGGGGATGAGTGACGTGGAGGTTCGCGAGAATTGCCTCAGAGCCTTGAGTCTGGTGGGGCTGGATGATGTGAATTTGGACCGCTCGCCTTTTGAGCTGTCTGGCGGCCAGATGCGGCGTGTGGCGATTGCAGGGATTTTGGCTATGAATCCTGAGGTCTTAATCTTGGATGAACCGGCCGCGGGCTTAGATCCGCAAGGCCGGGATGAGATTTTCCAGACGATACTAGGTCTCCAAAGCCAAGGCGTTACCATTATCTTGGTCTCGCACAGCATGGATGATCTAGCGAAATTGGCCGACCGCATCATGATTTTGAAAGAAGGCCGTTTAGCTGGAATTGATACGGTGGCGAACATCTTTGCAGATGAATCCTTTGTCTTGGCCAACGATCTAGAAATTCCGGCGGTGATGCGCTTCGCCGATCAGTTTACCGACCAGTTCCCAGATCTGGACCCGAGAGTCTTTACAGCGGAAGCTTGTGAGGCGAGGCTTCTTGAGGCGGCCAGGCGGAGAAAAACACAGGGACTATCTTCGGAGGGGAGTTTGGCATGACCTTTACGATCGGCAATTACTATCCGGGGAACTCCTATGTGCACAGACTGGATCCGAGAATCAAACTGGGCTTTTCTTTGCTCTTGATGATTGCGGTCTTTTTCTTGACGAAACCCTTGCCGCTGATTCTTTATGGCGTGGGGATTATTCTCTTGGTTGTGCTGGCAAAAATTGATGCACGCACGATCTGGAAGACGATCAAGCCGATTTTGTTTATCACAATTTTTGCCTTTATCTTGAATATTTTCTCGGTGCCCGGGGAGAAGCTCGTGACCATTGGCCCTTTAAGCATTACGGCGGAGGGCTTGGAGACGGGTATTTTGATGGCGGTCCGCCTGATTGTCCTGATTGTCGGTTCGTCGACCTTGATGACCTTGACGACGACGTCCTTGCTCTTAGCGGATTCGGTGGAATCGCTCTTGTCGCCATTGAAAGTGTTCCGTGTGCCCGTGCACGATATCGCCATGATGATTTCGATTGCCCTGCGCTTCATCCCGACTTTGGCCGATGAAGCGGATAAGATTCAGAAGGCGCAGTCGTCTCGTGGGGCGAACTATGATACCGGAAGTTTCATGCAGCGTATCAAGGGCTTGGTTACGATCCTGATTCCCCTCTTTGTCAGTGCGATTAAGCGCGCAGAAGAGCTGGCGACGGCGATGGAGTCTCGCTGCTACCGCGGTGGGGAAGGGCGGACGAAGCTCAACCAACTGAAAATGAAGCCATCGGACATTGTGTTCTTGGTTTTGGGCCTTGTTTTTGTGGCCTTGATTTTGCTTATTCAATTTGTGTTTTGAGGTGACGCATGAGGCACCGAACCGCTCTGCTTCTCCAATTTGACGGCACTTCTTATGCCGGTTGGCAACGACAGGCCAATGCCCGCAGTGTCCAAGGGACGCTCGAAGCCTGCCTGAAGAAGCTCTGCAAAGAAGAGATTACGGTCATCGGCTGTAGCCGGACGGATGCCGGCGTGCATGCGAAACAACACATCAGCCATTTTGATAGCTCCTGTACGGTGCCCGAGGAGAAGCTCCATTTGGCCCTTGGAACCCTTTTGCCAGAAGATATCAGTGTTTTGGATGCAAAGGTGGTGCCGGCTGATTTTCACGCTCGATTCGGTACTTCGGGCAAACAGTATTCCTATTATATTTGGAATGATCGGAAGAAGAGCGCTCTGCTCTCACGCTATTCGCTTCATGAATCTCGTCCGCTAGACTTGGAAGCGATGCGTCTGGCGGCTTCTTACTTGGTCGGGAAGAAGGATTTTCGTTGCTTTATGGCGACGGGCTCTTCGGCGAAGACGACTGTGAGGACGCTTTATCGCGTGGCGGTAGAGGAGCAAGGGTCTCTCTTGCGGATTGTCGTTTCTGGGGACGGTTTCCTCTACAATATGGTTCGCATTATTTCGGGTACGCTCTTGTACATTGGCTTAGGAAAGTTAGCGCCAGAAGACGTGCGCCACATGTTGGAAACAGGGGATCGGACCTTGGCTGGGAAGACCTTGGCACCGCAAGGCTTATTCCTAGATGAAGTATATTATCCCGAGAGCCCTTTTGCTGAGTGGTATAATAAGCCCAATTATTTGCCGGATCTTGGAGCCGGCTGCTAACGGAGGTTCATATGACTACGTGGAATGATGTTTCCAATATGACCATGCTTACCGACTACTATGAGCTGACGATGTCGCAGGCGTATTTTGACCGTGGCATGAAGGACACGATTGCTTATTTTGATCTCTTTTTCCGCCGTGTACCGGATAATGGCGGCTATGCCATTATGGCTGGGCTGGCGCAGATGATCGAGTATTTGCAGAATTTGCGTTTCGAAGAGGATGATCTGGCGTACTTGAAGAGCACGGGGCATTTCAGCGATGCCTTCTTAGCTTATATCCGGGATTTAGAATTTTCCTGTGATATTTGGGCGGTGCCGGAAGGAACCCCGATTTTCGAAGGGGAGCCGATCGTGAAGGTTCGAGGGCCGATTATTCAAGCCCAGATGGTGGAGACGATGCTACTTCTGACCATCAATCACCAGAGCCTCATCGCAACGAAATCCTCACGCATTGTCTATGCGGCGGAGGGCCGCCCGATCATGGAGTTCGGGGCTAGACGCGCGCAAGGCTATGATGCGTCGGTCTTAGGCGCTAGGGCGGCCTATATTGGCGGTGTGGCCGGGACGTCTTGTACGATGGCGGGTGAACAGTTTGGGATTCCCTTGTCGGGGACCATGGCGCATAGCTTCGTGCAGCTTTTCCCAAGTGAATATGAAGCGTTCTTGGCGTATGCGAAGACCTATCCGAACGAGACGGTTCTTCTGGTGGATACGTATAATGTCTTGAATGAGGGCGTTCCGAACGCCATACGGGTAGCGAAAGAGTACTTGATACCTCTAGGCAAGAGGCTGAAGGGCATCCGCATTGATTCCGGTGACTTGACCTACTTGAGCCAAGGGGCTAGGAAGCTCTTGGATGAAGCCGGCCTTGTGGATTGCAAGATTGTGGTTTCGTCCTCGCTTGATGAATATATCATCAGAGATCTGATTTCGCAGGGGGCTAAGATTGATTCTTTCGGGGTCGGCGAGCGCTTGATTACCTCACGCAGCGAGCCAGTCTTCGGTGGGGTGTACAAGTTGTCGGCGATCGAAGACGAGCATGGAACCGTGATCCCGAAGATGAAAGTCTCCGAAAATATCACGAAGATTACCAATCCTGGTAGCAAATGGGTCTATCGACTGATCGATAATCAGACAGACAAACTGCTCGCAGACCTAATCGTCTTGGATGGCGAAGTGATTGACGAGTCGAAACCGTATGAGCTCTTCGACCCTGATGCCACTTGGAAACGGAAAACCGTTACGGATTTTACTGCCAGACCTTTGTTGGTCCCGATTTTTAAAGACGGTACGTGTGTCTACGAGAGTCCGGAACTTCAGGATATCAAGAATTATGCGACGAGGCAGATTGCGGGGCTTTGGCCATCCGTAATGCGCTTCGATAACCCGCATAACTACTATGTTGACTTGTCCCAGAAACTCTGGGATCTGAAATATAAAATGCTGCAAGAACTGAGCTGAGCCAGAGAAAGAGGTAAGACATGGCAATTAAAGGTGTGATTACAATGGAGAACGGCAAGGAGATGCCTTTTGAGCTTTTGCCGGAATATGCGCCCAATACGGTGAATAATTTTGCGGAGTTGGTGCAGAAGGGTTTCTATAACGGCCTGATTTTTCATCGCGTGATTAAGGGCTTCATGATCCAGGGCGGGGATCCGAATGGCACCGGTATGGGTGGTCCGGGTTATCAGATTAAGGGTGAGTTCTCGAGAAATGGTTTCCCGAATGGCCTTCGCCATACGCCGGGCGTTCTGTCGATGGCTCGTTCGATGGCGCCGGATTCGGCAGGTTCGCAGTTCTTTATTATGCATAAGGATTCTCCGCACCTAGATGGGCAATACGCGGCTTTTGGTCGCTTGACCGGCGGGCTGAATGTCCTAGAAGAGATCGCAACGACACCGACGGGCCGTCAGGATCGCCCCTTGGAAGATCAAGTGATCCGCTCCATTGTCATTACGGAAGGCCAGGACGAGCTGGCACCAGCGGTCAAGGCGTAAAAGGAAGAGGATTCGGCCGCTTTGGCCAAAAGAAGAACGAGGTAGCTATGGCTGAGAGAGAGAGCTTTTATTTAACAACCCCGATTTACTATCCGAGTAACAAGCTTCATATCGGGCATTCGTACACGACGGTGGCTGCGGACACGATCGCGAGGTTCCAGCGGCTGAAGGGGAAGGATGTCATGTTCTTGACTGGGATGGATGAACATGGGCAGAAGATCCAGAAGAAGGCCCAGGAGGCTGGGGTGGATCCGCAGACCTTTGTGGACCAGATGGCTGTGGGGATTAAGGGCTTGTGGAAGCTCCTCGACATCAGCTATGACCGTTTTATTCGCACGACGGATGCGATGCATGTGAAGGCGATCCAGGACATTTTCCAGAAGCTCTACGATAATGGGGCGATCTATAAGGATTACTACGAAGGTTGGTACTGTACCTCCTGTGAGGCGTTCTGGACGGAGGCGCAGCTCGTGGATCACAAGTGCCCGGACTGTGGTGGGCCGGTGACATTGACGAAGGAGGAGAGTTATTTTTTCCGCCTGAGTGAGTACCGTGATCGCCTGGTGGCCTACTATGAGGCGCATCCGGATTTCTTGCAGCCGGAGACTTCGAAGAAGGAAATGCTTCGGTTTATGGAGCAGGGCTTAGACGATCTAGCGGTGTCTCGGACCTCTTTTGACTGGGGGGTGAAGGTGCCGTTTGACGAGAAGCATGTGGTCTACGTGTGGATTGATGCCCTCGCGAACTATATTACGGCGATGGGCTATCCGGGGGATCCGGATGGCGATTATAAGCGCTACTGGCCGGCGGATGTACACTTGGTCGGGAAGGAGATCGTGCGTTTCCATGCGATTATCTGGCCTGCGGTCCTGATGGCTCTGGGTGAGCCTCTGCCGAAGCATGTGTTCGGGCACGGCTGGCTCCTGATGAATGAGAGCAAGATGTCGAAGTCCAAGGGGAATGTCGTGGACCCGGTGATTCTCTGCGATCGCTACGGCGTCGATAGTGTGCGCTATTTCCTCTTGCGCGAAGTGCCGTTTGGGCTGGACGGGAATTTTACGAACGAGGCTTTGGTGGAGCGGATTAATTCGGATCTCGCCAATGACCTGGGAAATTTGCTGAGCCGCACGACGGCGATGCTGGCGAAGTACTTTGACGGCGTCTTACCGGGCGAGCGTTTGGCTACGCCTCTCGATGAGGAGCTGAAAGCCCAGGCGGCGACGACGCTGGCGGAAGTGGACACGCACCTGGAGAAGATGCAGTTTAGCCATGCGTTGGCATCGATTTGGCGGCTGATTTCGCGGGCGAATAAGTATATCGATGAGACGGAGCCGTGGAAGCTCGGGAAGGATCCGGCGGAGGCGCCGCGCTTGGCTGAGGTTCTGGCGAATCTTTGCGAGACCTTGCGCGTGACGGCGGTTCTCCTCAATCCCTTCTTGCCCAGTACCTCGGCTGCGATTCTGGAGCGGCTGGGCCTCTCTACGGAGGTCGCGCTGGAGCTGGCTTCTTTCGGCCGTTTCGAGACGGCTGCGACGATCGAGGCTTCGAAGCCCCTTTTCCCGCGCCTCGACCTCAAGACCGAGATCGCCTGGCTGGATGAACAGCTGGGTTCGGGTGAGGTGGAAGAGGCGGCTTTGGCCAAAGCCGCAGCGCCAGAAGAGCCTTCCGAGCCTGAGGGCACAGCCCTCATCGCCTACGAGGATTTCGCGAAATTGAAGCTGGTGGTCGCCGAAGTCGTGGCCTCGGAGCGGGTGAAAGGCGCGGATCGCCTCTTGAAATCGACGTTGAAACTTGCGGGCGGCGAGGAGCGTATTGTGGTCTCTGGCATCGCAGAATTCTACGATCCAGCGGACTTACCTGGCCGTCAGGTGCTGCTCTTGGAGAACCTCGCACCGCGGAAGATTCGCGGGATCCTGTCGCAGGGCATGCTCCTCTGCGCAGAAGATGCGGACGGGAAGTTGAGCCTTTTAGGGCCGGATCGTAAGGTAACGCCGGGCGCTTCGGTGAGCTGATGGCGTCTTCGTGACTGGGAATTTTGTTGAAACAAATGATATTATATGACACGCATGCGCACGTGAATGATGCCTGTTACGAGGCCGACTTGGCCGAGGTTCTTTTGCGTGCTAGAGAAGCCGGTGTGAGCCGGATGAATGTGATTGGCTATGATTTGGCGAGCTCGGAGCGGGCGGTGGCGATTGCCCATGCCTACGAGAACGTGTACGCCGTGATTGGGGTTCACCCACACGACGCGGATACCTGGACTTCGGAAGTGGAGGCGAGGTTTCGCGAACTGCTGGCGGCAAACCAGGGCGAAATTGTGGCGATCGGGGAGATTGGCTTGGATTATCACTTCGATGATTCCTTGCCGAAAGATGTGCAGAAGCGAGCGTTTCAAGAACAGATGCGGCTTGCGTATGCCTATGAATTGCCTTTTGTGGTCCATGATCGGGAGGCGCACCAGGATTGTCTGGAGGCGATCTTGGCGATTGGGCAGGAGGGGCTGCTGCGAGAAGAACCAGGGGTCTTTCACTGTTATTCTGGTTCTTTGGAGTTTAGTAAGCGCTTGTTAGACCTGGGTTTTTACTTGGGTTTCGATGGGCCGGTGACCTTCAAAAACGGGAAGAAGCCGCTGGCGGTGGCCTCTTCGGTGCCGGAAGATCGCTTGCTGCTAGAAACGGATTGCCCGTATCTCTCACCTGAACCATTTCGGGGCAAGAGAAATGAGCCCTCCTATCTATGTTATGTGAATGAGAAAATTGCGGAAGCCCGAGGGGTGAGCCCGGAGGCTCTTGCTGCTAGAACAACGCAAAATGCCAGGCATTTGTTCAGGGTGTGAGCTAGGGGTGACCTCGCTCTGCCTGCGCCTGAGGGGAGTATCGATGAAGAAGCGTAAGTTATTGGCTCTTGCTTTGGCAGGGGTCTTGGGCTTTGGTGGACTTGTGAGTGGTCTTGTGAGTTGCCAAGCGCCGGACCCGATGAGCGTGCATCCGTCAACGAGCGGGTCCGGCGGGTCCGGCGCAGTGGATCCATCTGGGTCTTCGGATCCTTCTGGTTCGGTGGACCCTTCTGGGGTGGTGGATCCTTCTGAGGGAACGACGCCTGAAGTGACGGGGACGACCTTGGCCGGTGGGACGGATGAATCTTTACCTGCATCCGAGTCGGAGTCGGAGCCAGAGCCGGGAGAGACGACGGATGATCTGACGGGCGAAACCAGTGAGGAGCAGGCGGCGGAAACGACGCCGGAGGCCACCGATTTGCCCGCAGTCCAGGCGAATGAGCCGCCGTTGTCGGACCTGAAGGAGCCAGCGTATTTCCAAGATGCGCTCTTTATTGGTGACTCGAGGACGCAGGGCTTGATGCTCTATGGGACCTTGTACGATGCCGAATTTATCTATAACAAAGGCTATAATGTCGGCCAGTATTTCGATACGCCGGCGAGCACCGGGGCCGGACAGATGACCGGCGCGAGCTTTATTCGACAACATGCTGGGCTTTACAAAGATGTGTACATTGGTTTCGGAATTAATGAAACCGGCTGGCCGCTGGGGAACTTTATTGAGTACTATCGCCGCGTCGTCCAGGACATCAAAGCCAACCAAAGCAACGCGGCCATCTATGTCATGTCAGTTTTGCCAGTCGAAGCCTCTCAAGATAGCCACGCGTACATCAACAATCGCGTGATCCGCGAGGTGAACCGAGCGGTCGCTCAAATGACATTGGAAGAAGATGTGTATTTCTTGGATGCGACGCCTGCAGTGGCCGGCCCGGACGGGGCGATTCCGGCCGGCGCCACGCCTGATGGCATCCATTTTGATCGGGATTACGTGATGAAATGGCAAGAATATATTCAGACGCACGTGGCGCCGCGCTAGATTTTTCGCAAGCTTGGGACCTGGTCCGGGCCGGCTCTGCAGAAGGCCAGGAAGTTTCCCTTGGGTAAAACTTATCGTGTCCAAGTTGAGCCTTCTTGCGGTATAGTAGAAAGCAAAAATGATCCGATGAGCTTGTGGGGCTGCGGCTTTGGCAAGGGGATCGGCAAGAGACCTGAAGGAAGACAAAAGTATGAAAATCATGACGAAATGGACTGCGATTGCCATAAGTTTGCTGCTGGTGATTTCGACGGCGGCGTGCTCCGGGGGGAGCGATTTGAAGGATGGTTTGGATCTCCAGACGCTGGCGGAGGACCTTTTGACCGGTATGGCCTGGCAGGATAAGGATTTGGCGGAACTTCCGGATCAGCTTTGGGATCGCTACATCGACCAGGTGGACCAGGCGGATCTTGCGGCGCACAAAGTGATCGCCGGCGGTGGTGCGACGGCGGAGGAGATTGCGCTTTTCCAGGCCAAAGACGCCGCTTCCGCCTCCCGCGTGGAGACTGCGATGAAGGAGCGTTTCGAGTATTTCCGGACGGCGTTCGGGAACTATACGCCGGAGCAGCTGGTGAACTTGGAGGATCCTGTGCTGATTCGTAATGGGAACTATGTTCTGTGCGTGATTTCGAATGACAACCCGAAGGCCAAGCAGATTGTTGAAGCTTGGGTGGCTAAGAATAAGTAAGTAGTTGGTAAACCGAAATGGCATTTAACACGACGATTTTCCTCTTCTTTTTCCTGCCTCTGAGTTTGTTGCTTTACTACTTGCCTATTTGGGGGAAGGGGAAGGAAGGGACAATCGACACGGCAGGTACGGCTGGCTCGGATGGTACGGCTGGCTCGGCTGGCTTGGCCGGTGGTGGGAAAACAGTCAGCGCGACGATCGGCTCGGCTCGGCAAGCCTACCTCTTGTTGATTAGCCTTTTCTTCTATGCTTGGGGGGAGCCGAAACTGGTTTTGCTCCTCGTAGCTTCGATTCTGGTGAACTATGGCTTGCTGCGGCTTTGGCAGAAAATGCAGTATGGGAAGCCGCTCTTGGTCGCCGCTGTCCTCCTAAACTTGCTAGTGCTGGCTTGGGGGAAGTATTTTGCGGCGGCGTTGCCCCTGGGTTTGTCCTTTTATACTTTTAAGCTTTTGTCTGCTTGGTTTGATCGGAAGCGGCTTGCGGGGGAGGGCGCTAGTGGAGGCGCTGGGGCTAGTGCTGGAGTTGGTGCTGGTGCTGGTGCTGGAGTTGGTGCTGGTGCTGGTGTAGGTGGAGGCGCAGGAGCTAGTGCGCTGACCCTGTCGTTTCTATCGTTCGCCCTCTACGTTTCGTTCTATCCACAGGTGATTTCGGGACCGATCGGTCGCTATGAACATTTTACAAAACAGCTTACGCATTTGCCGGTGAAAATCTGTAATGTGGGTCTAGGTTTGCCACGTTTCTTGTCCGGGCTCTTTTGTAAAGTGCTTCTGGCGGATCCGATTTTTGCCATCCGGGAGCGCTTGTTGCAGAGCCTTGAGGTGGCTGGTGCTGCTGGCTCGGCTGCGGTGGCCGGTGTGGCCGGAGCAGCTGGTGCAGTTGGCGTGGCTGGCGTTTCTGGTTCGGCCGGGGCAGCGGAAGCCTGGTTTGCCGCCCTCCTCTACACTTTCTATATCTACTTGGACTTTTCGAGTTACTCGGACATGGCAATTGCCCTGGGGCAGATGCTGGGCTTCGAGACGTTGGAGAACTTTCGCCTGCCGTACTTGGCGGAGAGCATTTCGGACTTTTGGCGGCGCTGGCACATCTCGCTCAGCAGCTGGTTTCGTGACTACGTATATATTCCGCTGGGCGGAAATCGCAAGGGAACAGTGCGCCAAATCCTCAACATCCTCATCGTTTGGTCGCTTACCGGGATCTGGCATGGCAACCGTCTAAATTTCCTATTTTGGGGTCTTTATTACGCTTTATGGCTCCTCCTTGAGAAATTTGTCTTAAGTCGCTGGACCGATGCTTGGCCCAAACGCGTGCGGCAGCTCTTTACGTTTTTCATTGTGAATTTCGGTTGGGTTCTGTTCGCCTTCCCAGATTTTGGCGAACTGGGCACCTACCTGGCATGGCTTGTCGGGCGCGGCGGGCTGGGCGGTGACTTTGCGCTGTACCAGCTTCGCGGGCATGTGCTCTTACTGGTATTGGTCATCGGCTTCGCATTCGGTTTCCAGCGCAAAGTGACCGCCCTGTGGAAACGGACTCGCCTGAGCCAAAAGCCCCTCGGCATCGTTTTACAGTACGGTGCAGCAGCGGTTTTGATGCTCCTGACCATCGCCTTCATGCTCGACCAGACCTTCGCCTCATTCCTTTACTTCAACTTCTAAGGAGACCCGCCGTGCAATCGATCAGCCACCCCACCCTCCGAGGAGGTCACTCATGAGAAAATTCCAAACCCGCATCGCCTGCCTCTTCCTCGCCCTTTTCGCTGCGCTGGGCGTCCTTCATCTCGCCACACCCGACCAGGACTTCTCCACTTCGGAGCGTCGTCCTTTGGCCAAAGCCCCCGCCCTCACCCTTTCCTCCTGGTTCGATGGTAGCTTTGCCAGCCAGACCGGCAAGTGGCTCGCTGACCAATTCCCGGCTCGCCAATCCTGGCTCTCCCTAAAAGCCCAAACCCAAGAAATCAGCGGCCAAGCCGACAACGACCGCGTCTATTTCGCCGCAGACCATTCCCTCATCGAAATCCACGAAAACCTCGACGAAGCCAAACTCCGCCGCAACATCGGCGATGTGGTCTATTTTGTCGAGAAGTTCTGGCCTTTGTCTTCTGAACGCCCTGCCAGCCTCGTTCTCGCCCCAACCCTTTCCGCAGTCTCTCCGAATCTCCTCCCTTCTTTATCCCAAGAAGCGCCCCAAGCTGTGATCTTGGCCGAACTCCTAGACCAGGCTGAGGCTGGCGGCCTTTACGCTCCAGACTTACTATCCGCCATGCAAGGCCAAATCGCCGGTGGTGCTGATTCTGATTCTGATTCTGATTCTGATTCTGATACTGGTGTGGGTGCGGATGTGGGTGCGGAGGTGCCTGCTGATGCTGCCCTCTATTTCCGCACCGATCACCATTGGACACAAGATGGCGCTCGAGTCGCCTTCTCAACTTGGCTTTCCGACCGTGGGCTCGAATCTTCGATGGAACCTAGCTACCAAAGAGAATTGGTAAGCCGAGACTTCCGTGGCACAACCGCTGCCAAAGCCAATCTCTGGACCGTGCCTTCTGACGAAATCTTCGCTTATCGAAATGAAGCCCTTACTGGCGTCAAGCTCATCGATAAAAACGGTACATTGATCCGCGAAGGAATCTACAATGAAGAAGCGCTTACAACCTACGATCCTTACGAGTTCTTCGTTGGCGAAAACCGTGACTGGCTCAAACTCGAGATGGTTGATTCTGGTATTGATGCTGCTGCGACGGGCAGGCATCTTCTCCTATTTAAGGATTCGTATGCGAATGCTTTCGTGCCATTTCTATGTCCGTACTACGATAGCATCACAATGGTTGACCTTCGTTACTTGAATGAGGGGATGGAAGACCTCCTAGCTCGCGGCGATTATTCCGAAGTGCTGTTTCTCTACAACATCGTGACCTTGGCTGACGAGAATAGCACATTCAAACTGATGCGCTGACCGTTCGGCCTGGCGCTCACCGCTCATCGCCCTTCTCTCTTAGCTCATCGCTCGGCCAAAGCCACCGCCCTCACCCCCGGTGTCCTACACTCGTTTATGCGTAGTGGCGAGTGCTCCAAGGGCTGACAAGGGAGTGGTGGTTTGGTGGGTCTATTTGCTTATGGC
>CAZCLL010000027.1:8745-21224 GCA_964499555.1 uncultured Fastidiosipila sp. | reverse complement strand
TCCAGCTCATACTCCAAATCAAGCGAGGAAGCGAGAAGTCCCCTATCCGACAAAAATGCTCTGATCTCCTTGCGTCCCATAAAACCCTCCTAGAGTTAACCTTGTCCGTTATTATAGGCAATTCCGCCGCTCTACGCTAGAGCTTCCCCCCGCAGAAGTCCGCTGGGTTTCGCTCATTGCGCTGACCCTCCGCTAGCCCTCCGTTGACACTCCGCTGGCCCTTCGCTGGCCAAAGCCGCCGCTCCCTAATCTTTCCATCCCCCCAACCTCAAGAAATTTCAGCTCGCACAAGCTATAATAGGAGCAAACTTTCGCCAAATCGAACGCAAACAAAACAACAACAACGACAACAACAACAACAGACGCCCCCACACACGCACAAAACACCAAAACACCAAAACCAAAAACCAAACCACAAGGAGAACGCATGGACAAACCTTACCAGATAGCCTTAGCCGGTTGCGGCCGTGTCGCCAGGAAGCATGCCAAAGCATGGAAGCACCTCCCCGACCTCTACCAGCCCATCGCCCTCATCGATCAGAGTAAGGAAGCCTGCCGTAAGCTTAACGACGAGTTCCAGCTCGGCCTCACCGACGCGAACTTTTTCAGCGACGTCGAGAGCCTCTACCAGGCCGGCGTCACCCCCGACGTCCTCGCGCTCACCACGCCCAGCGGCACCCATTTCGCCCTCGCCCGCCTTGCCATCACCCACGGTTCCCACATCTTCGTCGAAAAACCGATGACCCTCGACTTGGAGGAAGCCAGGGAGCTGGCGGCTTTGGCCAAAGCCGCCTCCCTCAAACTCGCAGTGGGGCACATCTACCGATTCTTCCCGCTCGTTGATCTGATCCGCCAAGACATCGCAGCTGGCGTTTATGGGCGCGTCCTAGCCTCGGACGTCCTCGTGCACTGGGGACACGACCAGGCCTACTACGACTCGGCCGCGTGGCGCGGAACGTGGCGCCAAGACGGGGGCGCCCTCATGAACCAAACTGTCCACGCCCTTGACCTGATGGTCTGGCTTCTGGGCCAAAAAGCCGTCTCCATCCAAGGCGCCATCAGTCGCCTAACCCACAACATGGAAGCCGAAGATTACGGCGCGGCCCTCATTCGCATGTCCGATGGCTCCATTTGCCGCGTAGAAGGGACCACCACAACCCCCGAATCGCAGCACTCGGCGAGCTTTTACATCTCCACAGAAAAGGCCCAAATCAAAGCCGGCCTCCGCTCCGGCAAGCCTTTCATCCAAGTCCTCGACAACGACGGCCACAAAACCGGCCGCTACTGGCGCCGAACCCTTTCCCTCATGCGCCAAAATGGCTTCACCCGCCAACTCAAAGCCTACCTAAACCCCCACACAGGCATCTACCAAGACCTGGCCAAAGCCATCCGTGAAGACCTTGCGCCGCGAGCGGATGCTTTTGCTGGCCTTGAATCCGTCGAAAATGTCCTCGCGATCTACCGCTCGGCCCTTCTCGGCGGCCAAGCTGTGACCCTCCCCCTCGACAACTTCTCCCTCAGCGAAATGGAAGGCTTCCCATTCGACTAAGGTATCTGAGGCTTCCGCATCAGTCGTCTGACGCAGCTTATTCGACGTCGGCTGAAAGTGCAGCCTAGCTATATCGGTAACAAGCCAATTCCTTTTTGCAAGAATTAGCATCTGCCATTCTTGCTTTTTGGGGAACTTTAGGGGAATTTCTCCAAGCCTTTTTCGCCCGCAATCTGTAATACTACGTGTATCCATGATCGTCTTTGCAAAAGATACCAATCATGCAGTACTACACTCTCTACAGAAATGGAGACAAAATGATGCAAAATCTTCCCCTCTTTTGGCGTGCCTGGCTTCTAGTCCTCTGTCTCCTTGTGGTCGTTTCAGATTGGAAAAAGCGATCCATTCCAGGATTACTTGCTCTTCTTTTACTGCTCACGAGTGGTCTACGTGGGATCACTGATATTGCCGCAAGTGACAACTGCTTCCACTATTTTCGGCAGTTCATATTGTCTTGCGGTCTTGTTCTCCTCCCGCTCATCTCATGTAGTGTACTCTTGCGCTTGATGAAACAATCTTGGGGATTAGGCACGGGAGACTATCTGTTTTGTGCACTGCTCGTTTTTTATATGCCAACCATTCAGATATGGTTCTTGGAAATTCTAGCTGGTCTGTTGAGTGTCACTTATTTGTTCCTAGCAAAATATTTTGCTCAAAAGTCCCTTCCGTTTGCACACCAAGCACAACACCCTGTCGATCATCCGGCTGCCGGAAGCACACCGCTCGCAGAAGCCCATCCATCCTCAAACAACAAACAGGGAGCACCTTTTCTTAGCTTTATGGGCTTGGGCGTGGCTGTTTTTCTCTGTTTCCAGTAGTAAACGGTAGTCATTCCTGTCATTTATTTTATCGGATCGGTATCATTTCTTTTCGTCTATTGTATGACTAGCGGAAGGATCTCTTATCATGTCCGTAACTTCTACTTGATATCCCTCGATTCCGTCGTCTCAGCGCCGCTAGGCTCATAATCCGGAATCAATGAGGCAACGAACAATAGACCACCTCAATCATCGTGTTGATTTTTGCTTAAATCCGGAATCGACGTGGCAAAGAGCAATAGACCACCTCGATTGTCGTGTTGATTTTTGCTTAAATATGGAATCGACGGGGCAAAGATCGATAAACCATCTCGATTGTCGTGTTGATTTTTGCTTAAATCCGGAATCGACGTGGCAAAGAACGATAGACCACCTCGATTATCGTGTTGATTTTCGATTAAATCCGGAATCAATGAGGCAAAGAGCGATAAACCACCTCAATTATCGTGTTGATTTTTGCTTAAATCCGGAATCGACGAGGCAAAGAACGATAGACCACCTCGATCGTCGTGTTGATTTTCGATTAAATCCGGAATCAGTGAGGCAAAGAGCGATAGTCCACCTCAATTATCGTGTTGATTTTCGATTAAATCCGGAATTAATGATGACTAACCAGTACACATCATGTTACCCTGGTCAGGATCTGCAGGAATCCAAATTTAACATGTTCTCTTTTGCACAAAATTGCTCCTGGTGGGGTCTCAGTGGGAAAAATTGCAGAAATCGGCTGGCATAACCACCCGGGATAGCGAAAAACTTGTTGCCAGTTTGTATCGCTGCGGATCCTGACCAGTGTATCTTATTATATAATTACAAAACAAATTAGCCAAACTCTCAAACCAATAAACCACGCCCCTAACTCCAATACCGCACACACCGACCCAAAACCGAACACTAATAAACCATTAACCATTAACCATTAACCATTAACCATTAACGATAAACCCCAAAAAAACACCACAAAAAAACCGCCCCCATCAGGAAGCGGCTAAAGTTATTCAGATCAATAGCTAGTCACTGCACTTTGGCATCAGTAGCAACTTCGCCACAGCCCCAGCCCCTGACACTAGGCTACAGACACCAGGCCACAGCCCTAGGCCCTAGCCCACAGCAACAGCCCTACACCTCAGCGTCTAACTTTGCGCTTGCGGGAAGCCTTCTTCTTCTTACTCTGGGCCTTCGATCTCGCACCGGCGAAACTGCCTGCCATGGAAGCAACGGAACTAGCAAAACCAGCGCCAGCCTTGCCGGCCCCGCCCCTGCTGGCGCGGAAACCGCTGGCAAAATTCGCCACACCATCCGTCACACCAACAACAATATTACTCACAGCTCCAACGCCAGCATTCGCCGCCTGAAGCGCTTCCAAAATTGCTTCGAAAAGCTCCGGGCTGACAACCGTGAGGTCATCTGTAAGATCAACAAGGTTCCCCAAAATATCCCGGATATGGACGGCCATAGCAGGAAGTTCTTTCGTCGTATCGCGTAGCGGGAAGGAAACTTCCTCAACGATACGATCCACTTTCCCAAGCGTGCCGAAAACTCTCACCAGAAGCACGATCAAAACGACGACCAATACAATCGCCGCAAGGATCAGCAAACCGATCAGAATATCCTGAACATTAATCGTGACCGTCGCGTTCAGAGCGTATAAGTACATAAAGGATTCCTCCCTGAAGGTTCATCGTTCCTAAGTAAGTTCATCACAACCTGAAGGTTCATCGTTCCTAAGTAGGTTCATCGCCAAACGTAGAACGTACCCCAAATTACTCCGTAACTTCCTCTACGACGTCCTCGACTTCATCACCGATGTCTTCAGCAGCATCTCCGACGATATCACCGACATTTCTGGCCGCTCTTCTGGCCTTCCTGGCAGCTCGTCTGGCTTCTCTCTTCTCGTCGTCCAGCGAATCTTTGAACTGGTTATAGGTATCAGAGACCTTGGTCGAAACTTTCGTACCGACATCCTGAGCCTTTTCCTTCACCTTCTCATAACCATCAACGGCGACTTTACCAATCTCTTCACGAGTCTCAACGCCGGCTTTAGGGGCGAAGAGGACACCTAAAAGACCTCCGACAGCTGCGCCGCCCAAGAATCCCAAAATCGTTCCTGTGCAAACCGCTCTGTTCTTGTCTCTACGGTTCTGTCCGGTAAATACGCCAACAAGTTCGTCTAACATATCGTTTTCCTCCTATACTCCTTTGCCGCTTATTACACAGCTAATTGTCTGTGAATTATAGCACAGGCTCCCTGTTTCGCTGGTAACTACGTTGTTAACATCTCAAAAAATCCACGTTAAGTCCGCTCGCCACGCCGCTTTTCCTTTGGCCAAAGCCGCCTGCCCCCAACCTCAAACCTCGACTTTTACTTGTCACGCCAGCCCTGGAGAGGTTCGCCATTGCCGGTGCGGGCCGTGTAATACTTCAAGCAAGCCTGTGTAAAACGGGCCGCCGCCATCGGTTGCGCATAAAAATGAATCTTTGCTTGGCTCGCCCAGATCGAAGGCGTCGAGAAGCCCTCCATCACATAGCCCTTGCCACGGACCGCCGTCCGATAAGAAGCCCCTTCCGGCGAAAAAGCAAAGCGATTATTCAACAAGCACGGAATATGCATATTGTGTTCTGCAAGAAGATCATCACGCCGCGACGTCATCGTCGCATAATATTTCTCCTTCGGAGCCCCGCTCAGCGAAGCCACCGTCGGGAGAACCCCCGCAAGCGGCCACTCACGACCAGAGTCGGTGACGAAGGCTTTGGCCAAATAAACGGCACCCGTACCCTCCGCCATCACTGGAACCCCGCGATCCGTCAGCCGCTTGATGTGCGTCAGCAAAGTCGTGTTGCGCGAGGCCTCCGCCAGGTAATCCAGGAGCTTGCCCGTGCCGAAGTAGAGGCCATCGAGGTCTGGCGGCAGCACCGGGTCCCGGAGCGGGCTGAACTTCACGATGTCCGCACCCATCTCGGTGAGGAGATCCATATTTTCTTTGTAGTAATAGCAAAAAGCCTCGTCGACTGCGACGCCCAGGCGGTAGCGACGGTTCTCAAACCCCAGCATGCGCTGGGCCCGGAAAAGATCTTGCGGCAAATCCGAGTCGAGCTTCGGAGCCTGATTCGCCAAAGCCAAAATCTTCGAGATCTCCAACGTCTGATTCAGCTCCCTCTCCAAGCGCTCGACCTTCTTCTGAATCACTTCCGAATACACTTCCGGAACCAGGTCCGTGAGGTTCGGAATATCGTCATCCATGAGTTCCGGCGCCATGTAGCCCAGAACCGGGAGCCAAAGCTCCGCTTCAATCTGCCGCTTCGTTTCAGCCAAGCGAGCCGTTGGCAAGCCGGCCAAAATAAAGCCCGCAATCACCTCGCCCTCCCGGAAATCCAGTAAACCCTTCAAGTAAGCCAAATCGGTAAACGTAAAGTGGCGCGCATCCACCACCAGAATCACCGGCGTCTTCGTCATGCGCGCCAAGTCCGCCATAGACCCACGAGGCGTTTCGCGGCCATCGCCTTCCGACCAAGACGGCATCAAAGGCGAACACGTATCGAAGTACTCCGTCGACGCCTCAATCAAAGCCAAACGGTGCCCCTCGGTATAGTGCGTCAAAATGTACGAGAGTGTCGCCTCATCATGAAACCAGCTATCCAAAGTGTACGCCGAAGTCCCCGAGGCCAGCTGCAAAGCCTGCAACTGCTGATACGAAGGTCCTGCCGAGAAGCCCACCGCCGAGCGATCTTTTTCCCGCCACAAAGCCAAGAGCCCCAAAGAAATTCGCTCCACAGCGCCCTTGCACTTCACACCGGCAATCATAATCCGGGGCACAGCCAAGTCGTTATCCATCTCTGCCGCATCTTGGCCCTTGCGGATTTCCCGAACGTAGTAGGGAACCTTCTTCTCCATGACGAACCCCCTCGAATATTTATGCACAAGTCTTTACTTGGATTATAGCAACAAGTGCTGTATTTCGGGGAATAATGTTCGCCTGTTTGCTGCCAACATGCCCTTTTCGGCCAAAGCCGCCGCTCACACAGGTAGGATCTTTCAGCCATTCACAGCTTTCACTGCGGTATCCATTTTTTGTATAAGCGACTGCCGGTCAAGGAAAACGTTCCCAACTGTTTTATTCGTCTAGTTTCTGATTATTGCTAAGAGCTTATTCTTCATAGGGAATAATCATTATTTGGCAGTTTCGGCATACATATGCATGCGGCCACTGTGGGGATAAGGCTAAGAAATCCGGAGGAAGATGGATTGCTTTCTTTTCCTTCATTTTCCTTTTTGAGTATAGACGCGGAACACTTTCATACTTAGGCAAAAAGAAATTTCCGCCCCTGCTTCTAAGTGTTCCTTCCTCTAAGGGATTTCCACAATATGGGCACAATTCTGTCGACATTGGCTGGAATCCTATGCTTTCTGTAGTTAAGTACAAGTATACTGTATTCTTTCCGACTATGACAGTTGGTAAATGAAAAAAGTCCGTAAGAGCCTGTTATTTTGGGGCTCTACGGACTTATGCTGCTGTAACATTTCGTACTTTTATACTTTTGTTAGTATTTATTTATCTCGGTTTGTGCACGCGACTTAGAACTCGTTAAAAGTTTGACCTTACGCCTTCTGTCTTAGGTAGCTCTGCAACTTGCCCTTCGTATCCTTCACGCTTTACGCGAAATGCTTCTTCGCTACGCCTTTGACCGCTTGGAAAATCAAGTAGGAACCGACTCCGTTGATCAAGCCTTTCAGCAAGTTGAAAGGCAAGAGGATCGGGACGATCATCCCAACCACAGCCTCATAAGGAACACCAGCGAAGAGTGGGGTAATCCACAAGTTCATCGGGATCATGACAGCGGTCATGGCAATGGCAGCCACAAAAACCGAGGTCAAGAGAGCCGACTGCTTCTTCGTTTTACGCCAAACGATTGAAGGGATGAGAACGAGAACGCCGGATGCGACAAAGTGCATCAAGAAACCGTAGAAACCCGAAGCATTCGGCGTCAGTAACTGAATCAGACAGACGACCAGCAAGATCAGAAGCCCGTGAACTGGACCTGCAACCAAGCCACCAATGATGGCCGGCAAGTCTCCCATGTCATAGAGCATCCAAGGCGCAGACGGCACTAACGGGAAGCGAACCAGAAGCATCAAGACGACGCCTAGAGCTGCCATCACACCATCCAAGGCCAAGTGACCCACCGTAAAGGTGTTTCGCAGAGAAAAAGATTTTTGATTTACATTCATTTTTGTTTCCTCCTTGCGCTGTCTTCTGTCTTTTTCGATAAAAAAACCCTGAACAAAACGTCCAGGGCTTACCTACCAAAGAATAAGATTTTGCTCTTCTTCCATCCGGACTATAACCGTCGGCTCCGGAATCTCACCGGATCAGCTTACGCTCGCGGGCTCTCCTGTCTGACTCTTTTATTGGGTCATCCAAGTATACCGCCGGTGGGGAATCGCACCCCGCCCTGAAGACAACTATTAAATTTGTAGTTAGAGTATGCCCCCTTTTTGCAGAGATTGCAATGACGGAGAACACAGTTCGGCTTACTTGCTAAGAAAATACGTATTATGAGCATAGATCCTAGGCAAGTTTTCCGCTTGAAAAGAACCTTTCTTAGGCAAATTCTTCCGTCAGGCGCTCAATCTCGCTGACCATTTCGCCGATGTACGCGATAGCATCGTGAAGTGGTTTCTCGGTCGAAAGGTCGATCCCCACCATCATCGCATGTTCCTTCGGAGCCATGGGGCCACCCACTTTTAAGTAGCGGAGCCAGTCTTTGGCCGCCACTTCGCCTTCTGCCTTGAGACGCATCGCCATCGCTGTGGAGATGGTCAAACTTGCGCTGTAGACATACGAATAGAGGCCCATGTAGTAATGAGGCTGACGCATCCACGTTCTTTCTGCCCCTTCATCCAAAATAACGGCATCACCCCAGAAGTCCTCGAGAACCTTGTGATAAATGGCGTCCAAGGTATCGGCTTGCACCGATTCACCGGCATCAACAAGTTTGTAGACTTCGCGCTGATAAGCCGCTTCTAGTAAGTGAGTCACCATATTGTGATAGTAAGTGTTACTGATCATGGAGGAGAGAACCCAACGTTTGAAACGAGGACCCTTATCTTCTTTCAGGAGGCTCTCCGTCAGGAGCATTTCGTGGAAGGTGGAAGGCGCTTCGACATCGTAACGGGTCATGGCAGCTTCCAGAATCGTATTGTTCTGATAACTCAGGACGCCTTGCACCGCATGTCCCAACTCATGCGCCAAGGTGAAGACTTCACCGAGGTCTCCATTCCAGTTCAAGAGGATGTAAGGGTGAGATTCAGGGATAGAGATGCAAAAACCACCGGTGGATTTACCTTCATTTTGTGCGAAGTCTGTCCAGCGCTCGTCATAGGAGCTCATCGTGAGGTCGTGGTATTCCTGTCCCATGACAGACACGGCTTCGGAAATATACTGCTTCGACTCTTCGATCGTAACTTTGGGGGAGTATTCCGGATCCAGCACAATCTTCAAATCGCTGTAATGAAGTTCATCTAAGCCATGGACCTTTTGCAGGAGCTTGACGTAGCGACGCATATGAGGAGCCAAATCCTTCATGATGACATCAATCTGGCGATCGTAGAGCTCGCGGTCCACCTTCTGATCAAACAAGAGGTAGTCGAAGACGGAATCAAAGCCACGCAACGTCGCCATCACTTTTTCTTTTTGCACTTGGCCGTTATAGGCAGCGGCTGTGGTATGGCGGTAACTTCCTAAGGTTTCGGAAAAGGCCTTGAAAGCATTGCGGCGCACTTCGGTATTCGTGTCGCTGGAATAATTGTTTTCATAGGCGACGTAACTCAAGGGCCAGCTCTTACCATCTGCTTCAAAATCCGGGAACTTCATATCCATGAATTTCATGGAGTTGTAAATGCCATCCGGCAAGTCCAGCTGATTGCTCAAGCTCGCCAAGACTTTCTCCGTTTCCGGGCTCAGTAAGTGGGCTTTATTCGCTACGATGTCAGAGAGATAGGTCTTGTACTCGGGCGCCGCTTGAACGGCTTCTTCCAGCACCGTTGCATCGGTTTCGGCAAGCTCAACACTCACGAAACTCAGGAGGGCCGAAGCCTCTGCAATAACCTGGTCACTCGCTTGTGACTGTTTCAGCAACTCGGGATTTTGCATGTCGACGGCGTAGCTTGCGTAGGCATAGACACCTGATTTGTTCAGGCGGACGGACAAACGCTCATAGTCCTTGAGGGCCGCGATAATCGTGGCGGCGTCTTTGGCCAAAGCCAGCTTCCCCACATACTTCTCATGAAATTCACTTGCGAGCGGAACGATGGTTTGCAGGTCCGCTTCGAAGGCTTCTTTAGTCGGGAAAAGGGTTTGAAGATCCCACTGCTCTTCAACGGGGACTTCGGATCTCTGAGGTAATTTTTGACTCATGGTATTCTCCTTATGACTCATCGATATGAAGGTAATTGGATGGATAAGCCTTACAAATCATAGCACTCCGGATCGCTGGTTTCGGTAAGAAATTTCCTTGAAACGCAAAAAGGAAGTCTCCGGTATAATAAGTCACATCTATGTTTCGCAGGTGCAAAAATCCGGAGGTAGCAGCATGGCAAGTTCCCGTATAGTCAAGAAGGTCTTGGTTTATTTGGTAGGCCTTCTTATTTTGGCGCTGGGTATCGCCACCTCGGTTCGCTCCGGACTGGGTGTCTCCCCGCAAAGTTCTTTACCTTATGTTCTCTCCTTGATTACCTCCATCGATATGGGCACGTGGACGCTCTTGGTCTACCTTGTCCTGATCAGCCTTCAGATCTTGATCCTACGGAAAGATTTTAAATGGATCAATCTGATTCAGATTCTGTTCTCCACGGTCTTCGGTTCTTTCGTTTCGTTGATGAACCGCCTTCTCTCGGTGATTACCCCGGGCAATTATGTGATGCAGTTGGTGCTACTCTTTCTCAGCATCTTCCTTATTGCGCTTGGCGTGACCATTTATGTCAAAGCCGGCGTCATCAACATGCCGGTGGAAGCCTTGACCATGGCAATTACTAGCAAGTGGAAGGGGAAAGAATTTCACCAAGTCAAAGTGGTGGTGGATTGCTCTACCGCAGTGATTGCTGCGATCTTGTCCTTCCTCTTCTTACGTGGACTCTATGGCATTCGTGAGGGCACGGTGTTCAGTGCCTTGCTGATTGGTGTCTTCATCAAGCCGATTCAGACGGTCATCTCGCCGTTTCTGGACCGGATCTTGGAAAATCCGGCCCCTGAAACAGCGGAAACTACGGAGAAGGTAGACGCTTAATCTTCTCGTTTTTTGACGAATAACTTCTTCATCCCCAGGAAGCACAAGCCAAGGAGGGCAATGTGAAGGCCGTATTGCTCGGCCTCGCCAGTTGTGGGCACTTCGGGCACTTCGAGATTCACCATCTTCACTTTCGTGACCGAACCATCTTCGTTAATCGTAAATTGGATGTCTTGCGCAAGCTGATAGCCCGCCGGTGCGGCATCTTCATGAAGGGTATAGGTCTTGCCAGGCTCTAAGCCTCGTACAATGTGGGGTTTGTCACTTGAGGTCCAAGATTCGAGGAGCACGCCTTGATCATCGAAGAGTTCGAGCTTTGCGCCAGGCAGTTCTTCGCCTCCGGCACGTTGCTTCGAAATTTCGGTGACGGTTTGTTCGTTGAGAATCTCTGCTTCTTGGGCTTCTTGTGTCAAGGGGACAAAGAAACGCACATCCGCACTCGGAAGATAGCCTTTCGGGGCTTTGACCTCGCGCAAGATATACTCTTTGCCGGCCACAAGGATGCCTTCCAGCTGATGGGCCGTTCCATCTGAAACCCATTCATGAATCACGGTTCCTTCCTGATCCAGCACTTGTAAGGTCGCTCCGGGTACAAGACTCAACTTCTCTTTGTCTCGCTTGTAGAAGGTGACTACTGTGGATTCATTGGTGACGGCCTCCGTGTGGATGCTCGTACTGCCATCAAGGACCAGCGGAATTTTCTTCTTATCCAAATAGTAGCCCTCGGGTGCCCGGACTTCTTGCAAATAGTAGGTTCCTGCGTGAAGATTCTTGATGGTCAAGACGCCATTTTGGTCCGTGCTGTATTCGCCGATGGCAATATCTCCATCCGGGGTCACCGCCAACAGGGTAAAGACAGCTCCAGCCAAGGCTTTCCCACTCTTCTGATCCAGCTTCGTGAGGACGATTTCATGGGTTTTGAGCTTGTTCGCAATAGGTTCTGCGAGTTCGACCTTGCTCACGGGTGTCGTCTTGTCCACAGCGCGTAAAGCAATTTGATAATCACTCCGATTCAGCTGATACTCTTGCGCGGTAGCCAGCTCACGCAGGACGTAGGATTGGTCGGCCAGAAGCCCGCTAAATTGCCCCTTGCGTTGTTCATCGAGCTTTGTCACGCCTACACAGGTCCCGGCAGGCAGACTGACACCATCTTGCACGATTTCCTTTTCGGTGAAGAGGCCAAAGACGACGGCTCCGGCTGCATCCTCATAAAGTGGGAACCACGGTGAGTTTTCGAAGGTCTTGGTGAAAGAGATTTCTCCCTGTTGCTTCTCATTGGCGATAGCGACACTCTCTTGGACGAGCGCTTGCGCAGGATTTTCTTGACTCAGCGTGATCGTCTGAACGGTAGAATTTTGGGCATAGCCTGCGGGTGCGGTGACCTCTTGTACGGTGTATTTTCCGAGTGGAATTTCTTGACTCGTAGAAGGCCCTTCTCGCTTGGTGGTGATAGTCTCCACGAAGTCCCCCTGGCGATAGGCCAAAGTTCCGTCGCCAAGATAGAGATCTTCGGCTGCCCGAACTTCGAAGACGGCGCCTTCTAGGTAACTTCTACTAAAGACCGGCCGGTACACATCAATTGACCTTTCTACCCACTGCCCTTTCGTGCCTTCTTCGGTATCTGAGGCGTCGACATAGGCGAGATAGGGATAAGCTTCGGCTTGCCAGGCGCTCAAGATGGGGCCTTGCTTATCGATCAGGATTTGGCCTTTGGCTGCCTTGTTTTGCACTTCTATGGTCAAGGTGAGATCTTGAAGATTCGCCACAAGGGTCCGGTCAATTCGGAAGCTGATCTCTCTACCCTCTGCAGGAAGGACATAGCCTTGGGG
>CAZCLL010000027.1:0-8735 GCA_964499555.1 uncultured Fastidiosipila sp. | reverse complement strand
CTTTGGTTTCCTTCAAGACATAGTTTCCTACAGCCAACATTTCCGGTAATTCTACGGTACCGTCCGAGGCGGTTTGGAACTCGCTGATTTCCTCTTTTTTGGGGTAGTAGAGGGTCTGCGTCAGCCGTTCGCCATCTTTATAGATCACGAAGGTTACCCCGACTTGCGGGATCGGTTTGCCACTGTCTGCATCCAGTTTGACAATCTTGAGCCTTGCCTTGACGGCCTCATTTTGCAATTGATAGGCGTAGAGGGTCCAGTCCTGGTCGATCTGGATCACTTGATCGTTCACCTTATACGCATGATCTTGCTCGGTCACCTGTCGTAGCGTGTAGCTGCCATAGGGAAGCCATTTGGAGGAGGCCCAGCCATTTTTATTGGTTTCCAGGACGTCCACTTCCCTGCCTGAGGCATCGAGCAGGCTGAAGACGATGCCTTCTTCGGCTTGTTTGGGTTCTCCGGGCACATCATGAACACCAGCGAGTACTTTATTCAGTTCAACGCGGCCAAAGCGCACGCGCTCGGCGGTGAGGACTGCTGTGTCTTGGGTAAGCCAGGCTTCTGTGATCGGACTAAGGGCTTCATGGGTGCTGCCTTCAGTTTGCCAAAGGGTATTCAGTTCTTGGATGCGTTCATTGATTTCAGCTACTAAAGGTGCGGCATTGAAGGACAATTGCTTGACCGTCTTTGTCTCACCGTCACTGGTGATCTGAAAGCGCACGGCGGTTTCGTTTATTTGGTAACCGGTCGAGGGAGAGACTTCGACTAAGTCATACGTGCCTAAGGGCAAGGGAACTGACTTCGCCTGACCACTCGCATCGGTGACTAAAGTCCCGACTACGTCGCCTGGCTTGTAAGGTGCGTTTGCCGGATCAAAAAACTCAACTGCAATGATCTGATATTTGGCTCCGGCAAAGGAAGCCGATCCCGAAGGCTGAACGCCATTTAGTACATCATATTTTTGGATGTCGACGCTCGCCGTGATCGCTTCATTGGTGAAGGCTTTCTCGAACGACAGGTTCTGATTGGACTGGTCCCCTTCTACGACAAAGGTCTGAACGGCGTCTTTGGCCAAGTGATAGCCTGCCGGGGCTTTGACTTCCACTACGCTGTAGATTCCGCCGGAGTAAAGAATCTCGTGTTTTGCGGAGCTTACTGTTCCATCTTGCCGGCTCGTTAGGCTCTCCAGCACCTTTCCTTCGGGATCACGGAGCTCGAAGATGGCACCGGCCAACGGGTTGCCGGTCTGGGCATCGGTTTTCTTGAGGTTCAGCGAGAAGGTCTGCCTCTGGTTGGTGATGATGGTTTCTGCATAGGCGGTACTCTGGCCGGGTACCCAGATCAGCTGGATCTCCGCACTGGCGTCCCCCGTAAACTGATAGCCAGCAGAAGGGGTGATTTCCTGAATGGTATAGGTACCTAAACGCAAATTTTCGAGTCGATAGATCCCATCGGCTCCGGTGCGCCCCTCCTTCACGAAGCCGTCCGACCCGGTGATGCGGAAGGTGGTCGCGGCTAAGGGGGTGCCGTCAGCTGCTTGTTTGCGAATCAGGATTTCCCCTGTTTGCTCTTCGTTTCGCAAGATAGCCTGCGTGCTCTCCCCTGCTTCGACTGCGATCGGGAGGTCGTCGGCTCGTTTGAAATTTTCAGGCGCTTCGATTTCGCGAATTGTGTAGGCTCCGGCTGGAAGATTGATGATCGAGGCTTTGCCTGCTTTTGTTGTGAAGGTGGTGATGCTACTTTCCAGATCTACCGTGTACTTCCCTTCTTCTAGGGCTCGAAGCCTGACGGCTTGGCCGTCTTTATTGAGCAATTGGAAGCGGCCTCCGGCCAGCGGTTGGTCGTTTGGGCCCATCTTGGTAAAAGCGATTTCGCCTTCTTGGATCACATTCACATTCAGAAGAAAGTCGCTCGGGTCATTGGTTTTGAAGGCTCCTACTTTCTGCCCGCCGTCATAGGCATAGATGATGGAGGTGGCATCCTCTGCGACATCCGGATATTTGTAGAAACGCAAGTAGCCACTATGGCTGTCTGCCGTAGCAGTTAAATGAAGTTGATTACCCTCGATCTTAGTTTCGAGCCCGGTCGTATTCTCCATCACATCGGCTGATTGGAGGACTTGATTTTCGTCCGTGAGGCTGATGGTGTCCCCTGTCTTCAAGGTGACGGTTCTAGAGGCAGCATTGAATGAGATTCCTGTGAAAAGAGGTTTCTGCCCATGGTTGTTGACCTTTTCTCGAATTGCGGCTTGATGGGCTCGGATAGCAGAAAGGTTAGTAAAGGACTGGGTGTTGACGCCCCAAAGAAGCTCCCAGACAAATAGTTGGACGGCCATATATTCATCTTCGGTTTTCGTTGGGCTGAGATCCCAACCGTGATACACCCAAAGGGCAGCGAGGTCTCGCTGTTCTGGGGTAATTACGCGATTTTGCCCGGTACTCCAGCCCTGTGGGGTTTGCCCATCGAGGATGACGTTAGCGGCTTCGTAAGCGGTGTAGGTGCCATTGGTACTCAGGGAGTGCACAGGCTCAACACAGAAGACGACTTCATTATCGGAATTGCGAATGATTTTCTTCGTTGTGGAGGTCCAGGCACTACCATTAGGGAAGTTGAAATACCAACGATATTCTGTTCCCTCGGCACGGAAGGTGTCTTGATCGCCCGGTGACGTTGCCTTTACTTTCTGAACCCGTAAGCTGGGGAATAAGCCCAAAACTAGGCCTGCACAAAGGATCAGGGCAAGCAGGCGTTTGACCTTGCCCGTTCGGTTTCCATCTTGTCGTACGTTCATTGATCTATCCTTTCTGTTCTGAAGAAAGACCTACTTTCTTCATTTATAGAAATTGACGGTCCAAGCGGCAGGCTGGCGATAGTGATTCTCGATCGTCCAGGAGGTCCAGCCGTGGTGGTCGTACCAAGGGGTTCCGGGGGTGAAGAGTTGCCCCTTTGCCCACTCATTCGCAGCTTGCAGTGCGCCTCGTTCCCCGCCATAGTCGCTAAAGAGGAAAACCATTCCGGAATTCCCTTCTAGATTGGGAAGGAGTTCTTCCATATCTTGGGTTGTCGTGGCTTCCGGCGTGGCCTCCGGCGTGGGCGTCGGTGCCAAAGTAACGCCGGGGGTTGTTTCAGGCACCGTTGTCGTGGTGCTAGTGACTGGTGCTTGGGTTGTGGCTTCTGTGGTAACGGCCGTTGTCGTTGTGGAACTTGGTGTAGTCGTGGGCCTCGTCGTTGTGGCTCGGGTTGTCGTAAGACGAGTTGTCGTAGCCCTAGTGGTTGTAGCCCGAGTCGTTGTGGGTCGGGTCGTTGCCCTTGTAGTCGCCAGCGCTGCTGCTGGCGTTGTGGTTGTGGTTATTGTTGTTGTTGTTGTGGTCTGCTGCGTGAGCGAGACTTCGCTTGTGCCTTCTTCGGTCAAAGAGGTGCTGGGCACGAGCGTTTCACGACTGGTGATTGGGCTCTCTTCTTCCTCTATCAAGGTCGTCTCTACGGGGAGATCTGGTGGGGCGGATGTTTCGGTGCGTCCGCAGGCGCTAAGCCCCACGAGGGAAAGGGCCACAAGGGCACTTGTAAAAAATGACAATCGTCTCAAAAAAATTTCCTCCTTCGTCCGGATAGCCCAAGCATAGAGGGGGCGCTTCGAAGGAGGAATGAATCATGTAGAACTCGGGAAAAACTGTGAATCGTGCATTGTCCACGGGGAGCCGGCGGCTTTGGCCGAAAAAAATGTCGAAAAAACTTCAAAATATCGTCTATAGCCATTTCCCTGATTCTCCCGCCCACGCTACACTTGAAGGACTTGGCAGGGAAAGGAGCCCAGAAAATGGCGTGGACGGCACATGAGGCGGCAGAGATGGATGTGGAGATTCTTGGGGAGAGGCTGGTTTATCGGATCTATCAGGCGGGGAATCCGCAGGTTTGTATTCGGAGTGTAAGTAGGCCTGGAACAGGGGCGGATCTATTGCAGATCTTGTGTTTGGTAAACGAACATAAGAGAAAGGATTCGCTCTTAGGGGTGGCTAAGAAGGTTTTGCCTGAAGCGACGTTGACGATTCTTCAGCACTTTGCGGAGCGGGAAAAGTCCATGGAGCTATGCTTGAAGTCAAAGGTGCGCACGATCAAAGAGGCGATAGAAACGTATCAGGAGATGCCGGATACAGAGCCCCAAGTCCATGTTCGGTTGACCTACAGGCCTTCGTTGCAGCAAGGACAGCCGGCGAGGGTTGTGCTGGAGAACAGCGAAGCGTATGTTGACTTGGAACTCATTCACCTGATTGAAAGTATTAAACGCGGTCGTTCGCTCCAACGTTGCGAGGTGTGCGGGAACTATTTTCTGCAGGAGAAATACTCTAGGGGTGAGCTTTGTCACCATAAGCATGTGGATGGGACGACTTGTACGGAAAGGCGCTGCAGGGATAATGCGGCGAAGCAGATGGAGGCGGATCCTATGCTGGAGCTTTATCGGAAGGTCTATAAACGGAACTACATGCGCTGCGATCGTTGGCTCAACGAGAAGAGGCCGATTGGCCCCATCAATCCGGGCGATGACGATCTGTTTAAGCAATGGAGTGATGTGATCCGTGAAACGAGAGAGGCCTACCGCAACAAGGTGCTTACGGCAGATGAATTTGGTTTGTCTTTGCAAGAGCTGGATTTGGCTTATCAATCGACATATCGCTCTGGGGCTAAGGATATGGGCGGCTTTCGTAGGGGCTTGAGCTCAGACATGGCATCTGACCTGGCATCTGATCTGGCTTCTGATCTGGCGTCTGATCTAGCATCTGATCTGGCATCGGGGCAAACCTCTGCCCGCACCTCTGCCCGCACCTCTGCCCGCACCTCTGCCCGCGCCTTCGAAAAGGAGGAAAACCATCTGCTACAATAAACGTAAAAAGTAGGCATGGGTGCGGCTTTTCGTGCGCAGATACACACGAGTAAGGTGCACCTGGCCTAGGTAGCTTGCGAAGTGGAGGCTTGGCATGAACGAGAAATTTGAGATTGTCGAATACGACCATCTGCCCTATTTGAATATCTTCGTGAACCGAATTAAGTACCGCTCCCCTCATTTCCATCCGGCCTTGGAGATTGGCCTAGTTCTCGAGGGCGAGGGTGAGTTCGTCATCGCCGGGCAAATTCTCTCCCTCCACCAAGGCGATTTGGTCATGCTGAACCAAAATCAGCTCCATTCCATCCGCGCCTTGGGGGATGATCAAGCTCGTCCCATCGGCAAGTTCTCCGCTGGTGATCCTTCCGGCCAAAGCCGCAGCGACGCTAGCGATGGCAACGGAAGCGGTAACCGCAGCGACGGCTGTTTAATGCTCTTTATTCAGTTTTCCCTCGGGATGTTTAAGAACATCATGCCGAATGCGCAAAGTTTGACCTTTGACCAGGCGTATTTGGAAGAAGCGACACATAAGGAAGAGGCCGCAGCAATTCGCAGCTTGATGATTGAGTTAGCGTGGCGCTATAACGAGCAAGATTTGCCAGGGCGCATGTCGCTGCTGTCGCTGTTTTTTGCCCTCTTGAAGGAAGTCTTGACGCATTTCGCTCACCATTTTATGAGTACGATGGAGGAGCAAAATACCTTAACCTATGTGAACCGGATCAACCGGCTCGTAACCTTCGTCGAGGAGAATTTTCGGAGCCGAATTAATCTGAGCGATTTCGCCGAAAAGGAAGGCCTCACACTAAGTTACATGTCCCGCTTTGTGAAGGAGAATTTTGGCCAGAATTTCCAGTCCTATGTCACAGACTACCGCTTCCGTCACGCCAAAAATCTCTTGGCCTACGAAAACAAAAACATGCTGGATGCTTGCTATGAGTCTGGCTTCTCGGATCCGCGTTTCATGGCAAAAGCCTTCCGCGAAAAACTCGGCCTGACCCCCGAGGAATATCGCAAGAGTTTGGAGGCCAAAAGAGAACTGCAGAAGCACCATGTAGAACCACCCGATCCGGAAACCGAAGAATATCGTTACGGCGCTGAGGAAAGCTTGGCTCTGATCAGCGAACTTCGGCCCGCTAAAAAAATCCTGGGGGAAATCCTCGCTCGCTGATGGGAGCTTGGACGGGAGCATTCCTGGGAGCATTGATGGGCGTGCTGCTTTGGCCCTCTCAATAAAAGTCCACACATTGAAAAGGCCGGCGAATCGCACCTACGCGACAAGCCGGCCTTTCTTATTTCATCTAGTGTGAAGTCGAGCCACCACCCGACACCTTAAATTTACGAATACAAACTTACGAGTACAAAATCTGGTTCACAACCGCTTCCAAGTACTCTTGGCGACCGCTGGATGGCGGGGTAGCCACCGCTTTTTCTTCGGCAAAGCTGGCGAGCTCTTCCAAGGAAGTCTCGTGATCGCGAACTTTCTTGCCGATCCCTTCCGAGAAACTGCTGTAGCGCTCTTTCACAAATGCGTCAATCCGGCCGTCCTCAATGATGGCGGCAGCCTTGATAAGACCCAGAGCGAAGGTATCCATACCCAGAATGAAGCCCTGCACCATGTCTTCGGCCGTGTTGGACGGACGGCGGTTCTTTGAGTCGAAGTTCAAGCCACCGTGTGCTAATCCGCCAGCACGCAGAATCTCCAGCATAGCGAGGGTTGCGGAATTCACATCCGTTGGAAACTGGTCGGTATCCCAGCCCAAAAGCAGGTCGCCCTGGTTGGCATCAACCGAGCCAAGCATCTTGTTAATCGCCGCAATCCGCAGCTCGTGCTCGAAGGTGTGGCCGGCCAAAGTCGCATGATTCGCTTCGATGTTCAACTTGAAATCTTTATCCAGACCATAAGTCTTCAGGAAGAGAATCGAGGTCGCCGCATCGAAATCGTACTGGTGCTTCATCGGCTCCTTCGGTTTGGGCTCGATGAAGAACTCACCCTTGAAGCCAATGGTGCGGGCATAATCCACCGCCATGTGCATCAAATACGCCAGATTCTCCTGCTCAAACTTCACATCGGTATTGAGGAGGGTTTCGTAGCCTTCACGACCGCCCCAGAACACATAGCCCTCGCCGCCGAGTTTCACGGTGCATTCGATGGCTTTCTTCAGGCGAGCGGCAGCAAACGCATAAATCTCCGCTGAATTCGAAGTCCCGGCACCGTTCATGTAGATGGGATTACTGAAGAGATTGGCCGTCCCCCAGAGGAGTTTGATGCCCGTCTCGTCCATTTTCGTCTTGATGTAATCCGTCACTTCGTCCAGGTTGCGGTTGAACTCAGCCACCGTCTCACCAGCGGGTGCGATGTCCACATCGTGGAAGCAGAAGAACGGGATCCCTAGCTTCTCCATGAACTCGAAGCCGGCGTCGACTTTGGCCAAAGCATGCGCCATCGTCCCTTCTTCCACCCCGAAACTCTTGTCTGCGGTACCCACTCCGAACATATCCTGGCCTTCAGCAGACAGATTGTGCCACCAAGCCATCGAAAACTTCAGATGTTCACGCATTGTCTTGCCCAGAATCACGCGGTCCGCATCATAGTGCTTAAACGAGAAAACATCCTTGCTCGTAGGTCCGCCGTAGGGAACCTTGTCAATAAAAGAAAAATACTTCGTCATACTAACCTCCATTATTTACTCACCGGCCGCAGTCCGGGCGGGTGAAGACTTCATTTGTGCGAGCTCCGCAAAAGACCCTTGCAGAGTAGGGTAGAGCTTCTTATAAAGCTGGTAATAAGGTTCATAACTCGCGTGGTCTGCGAGATCCGGCTGCACCGCTTCGTTGTAGCGAACAATCGCTTCCACCGCCTCTTCAATCGAGGCGTAGACCCCGGCTGCCACGCCGGCCAAAACCGCCGCCCCCAGTGCGCCACCTTGGTCTTCAGCCAAAGTCTTCACCGGAAGTGCGTAAAGGTCCGCCAACATTTGCCGCCAAAAAGCACTTCGCCCGCCTCCGCCCGTCACCGTCATATCTGAAACCGGCGCACCATTTTCTCGGAAAACATCCAAGCATTGGCGCTGCGAGTACGACACCCCTTCCAGCACCGCGCGGATTAAGTCCGCCTTCCCGTGCACTGCAGACAAGCCGAAGAAAACCCCTCTAGCATCCGGGTCCAAGTACGGCGAGCGCTCCCCCATCAAGTAGGGCAGGTAGAGAAGTTTTTGCGAACCTAAAGGAGTTTTTTCGGCCAAAGCCGTCATCAGCTCATACGGATCGACGCCTTTCGTCCCTGCTTCTTTCACTTCCTCCTGGCAAACCGTATCCCGAAGCCAGCGAAGGGAAAGCCCCGCCGCTTGCGTACAACTCATCAAGGTCCATTTGCCCGGAACCGAAGCGCAAAGCGTGTGTACTCTTCCATCCTTATCTATCTGCGGCGTATCGGTCACCGTATAAATCACGGCACTCGTCCCAATCGTAGTAAAAGCCAAACCCGCCTTATACACCCCAGTCCCAATGGCGGCAGCGGCATTATCGCCCGCCCCACCGGCAACCGGCGTCCCTTCCACAAGCCCTGTTTCCGCCGCAGCCGCCTGGCTCACATAGCCCGACACATCCTGCGACTCCACAAGCTCCGGCAGCAGGTCCGCCTCAATCCCAAAAGCCCCCAAGATTTCGCCGGACCAGCTGCGCCTTCTCACATCCATCAATTGCATGCCCGAAGCATCCGACACATCACTCACAAATTTGCCCGTCAACTTATAGCGAATATAATCCTTCGGCAACAGGATGTGGCGCACCTTGCTATACAACTCTGGCTGGTGTTTCTTCACCCACATAATCTTGGCCGCTGTAAAACCCGTCATCG
>CAZCLL010000026.1:0-21573 GCA_964499555.1 uncultured Fastidiosipila sp. | reverse complement strand
TGAGGAATAACACTGCCGGATCCTTCATGAGTGGGAAAATTTCAGGAAGTTAAGGTTCAAATCGTCTCTGCCGACATAATTTGTTGCAGGGTCTGTTTCTGGGCTTGCCGTCGTGCTATCGGTAGGTTTGACCGTCAGAACCGCCGTCTTATCGGGGGTTTGGACGGTCGTGTCGCCAGCCGTGGTGGTGTTCTTGGCATCTGTTGTACCCGTGTTTTCTCCGCAGCCTGACAAGATCAGGATTATGCTTGCAAGCATAAGTGCAGAGACTTTACTCATTCTCTTCATAAATGGATCTCCTTTTGTTTTGTGTACTTGGAAAATGCTTTTTTACTTCCGCTAGCCAGTGCCCCTGGGGGACGAAAAGACTGTCATTCTCATGGAATCGAGTGCATCGTATCACGAGAAAACAGACCAGTGATCCTACTAACTTAAATTTAAGAAGGACTTAAAATCCCTTCAATAAATCTAATCCTTTGCTAATGTTGAGATTGGGGAAAAAGTAAAAATATCCCAGAAAAACAAGCTAAAATGCTCTCTTTCTATTGTTTTGCAAATAATTATCCAAGCGGAAAGACATAGTAAAAAGTCCACTTATTGGCATATATCAGCAGGAGATCTGTTGTAGTATACTGTCCGTGCACCCAGAGGTCCTTGTGCGTTTTATGAGCGTAAGCCTAGGAGGAATGATGTACGTAACCGTTTCGGGAAAAGGGAGAGCGAGAGTCATCCAATTGCGTAAAGATACCAGAATTCCAGGTACCAATAAAAAGAAGATTGAAGTCATCAAGACTTTGGGAAACTACGAGAAAATGTTGGCTGAAGACCCCTTGATCATGCAGAAGCTTCGGGCCGAGGCCAAGGAAATCTCGCTTCACGAAAAAGAAAAGGATGCTCCCGTAAGCCTGCGCCTCAGAAATCACGAGCTCACGACAAGTAGTGAGGCGTTTCCCCTGTACCCGATCGGCCATGCGCCTCTACTTGCGTTATGGAAGAAGATGGGTCTAGATCGTTTCTTCAAGAGAAATGTAGCGCCGGATGTTTCAGCCAATTGGGGGGACAGAATTTTTCGCACGATCGTCAATCAACTTGTTTCCCCAGAGACGCATTATGCTGGACTTGTTGATGCAGCAGAAACCGTCCGGAGCCAGGACCTCCTGCAAGTAGCTCATCTCAAAGACCGTCTCCTGTCTCATCTGCGAAAATTTTTTTCCTCCGATCTACCGCATAGAAGCCGGCATGCGTACTATTACCTCATAGCCTGCGACAACCCGACGGGGCATTCCGCTCTCGACTTTGTCTTGGGTCTCCTAGCAGGCGAGCAAAATTTGCCGCTGGACTTCACCATTTTTGAGGCGAGCGGACTTTCGTTTGAAGCACTCACAGATGCGAGTCAAGCGTTGAAGCGTCGTTTTATGCTCGATTCCGTCACACTCGTCATGGACCGAAGCCTGGAAGGGATGGGGGATCTAACGTACTTACTACATGCGGAGCAAGAATTTGTCTTTGTCTCTTTAGCCAGCCGCATGCGAGAAGATGTGCAGTCTTTGGCTTTGGCCCAAGAAGATTGGGTCAATAGGCGCGACCAAGATGCAAAGACCCTGCTGTGGAAGGAGAAAAAACGGACCTGCCATTTGTCTGTGAAAGGCTTGTTGCAAGCGGAGGAACGTGCTCTGCTGCCCAAGCGACGTGGCAGACCGCAGAAGTATCAAACGGTTCTCCGGCCCCTTTCCCTTCACTTCGTCTGGAGCCAAACCCTGGCCGCTCGGGGTGCGGCTGAGCGAAAACTGCTGGAAACCAGGTTCAAGAGGATGATCGCAGCTGCTCCGGATCACGACACAGCAAAGGCGCTTGAGGGGACGTATGCTATCGTGAGCAATAAAATGGAAAGCGCAACGTCAGAACTGTTCGAATTGTGTGAGAAACTCTGGCAATTGGAAGCCTACTTCCAAGCGCTGGAGTATACAGAAGAAGAATCAGATGAACGGTTGAGAAATGGCATTGTGACCCTTCGCTATTTAGGTTTGAGCATGATCACGTATGCGCAGGAACGTCTCCGTCGCATGGGGCAGGATTGTGCTCGCGAAGAACTCCGGGAGAGCTTGCGAGGCCCTGCAGCCGTAGTCATTGGCGAGTATCCAGCCGTTCAGATCCTGCCACTCAATCTATCACAAACCTATCTTGATCTCGCCGAGGCACTGGAGATGCCAAAACTTCGCTCCTGTCTTTCGCTAAATGACTTTCAGAAAATCACAGGACTCGCGATCGGGGAGAATCTTCGTCAGACTATGGACAGTAAACCCTGACCCTAGATTACGAGGCAAGATCGCGCCTCCCATAGGAAATGAAACCAGCCATGGTAAGCAAAGCGGCAATGCCCGTTAAAACGAGTAAAGGAGCCAGCTCCACACGGTCAACAGGCAATTGGGGAATGTAGGCAAAAGGACTCAGCTTGGGTAACCATTCGGGAAGAGAAATGATCCGTCCCATGAACGTGGTAAAGAAAGAGAAGGCGAAATAGGCCCAGATGGCGGCGGATGCTTTGGGGAGACAACCGATCAGAAAAACGCACAGGCCAATCATCACCCATAAAGCGGGAAGGTAGACGAGATTCGCCTCGAGAAGGAAGGTGAGGGGGATTGGCTCTTTCAGGACCACCGTCGCAGACGCATAGAGTCCAAGTGCAGTCGCACATTGGAACTGCACACTCGAAGCAAGGCTCAAGGTCATATAGCCAGAAAGATACGATCTGCGCGAAACCGGGCGAGCGAGGATTTGTTCGGTGCGCCCCTCCTTTTCCTCATTTCTGGGTTTTAAGACCGCACCTAGGAGCGGAACCACGCAAATCAAGGCTGCAATGGCGTTTACCATAGAGGTGAACATTTCTGCCGCCGAAAACTCGCCAGTCATGCCGAGAACAGCTTGATAAAACGGGCTTTGCGCAACAAACCCTTCAATATCACCAAGAATCGCCCCGTAAGAGGCCCCTAACACGAACATGACCAGAAGCCACACTAGTAAGGACGTTCGGAGCAAACGGAAAGCTAAGCCAAAGGGTGATTGCAAAGCAGAGGAAGCGTCCCTGCGTCCCGCCCTCGCGGGAATCAGTCCTTGTTCCATATCGCGCTTGGCGTTGAGCGCATAAGCCGCCACAGAAATGACGAGCCCCTCGATCAGGGCAATCACGAGCGGCCACCAATGGTTTTCCACAAAGACTTGACTTCGTTGCACAAGGCCCAATGGGCTTACAAGTGCCAAGCCTTCACTTCCTACATCACCCGCAGCGCGGAGCATATAGAAGAGACCTAGCGCAAGAAATGAATATGCCATCGCACCTTGTGAAGAGGAAGACACTTGAGAAAACACCGCCGTAAGGGCGGCAAAAACAAAGCCCGTTACGCCAAGCGCAGCACCATAGAACATCGAGCCGGCAAAATCCATACTCGGAATGCCCTGTACTGCGATGCCAAATCCTGTGAGCAGTGCGAGAACCGCATTCACAAGCAAGGCGCTTAGCATGGTCGCATGCAAAATGGCCAAACGGCCTGTGGGTAAGGAACGGATCACTTCGGTGCGCCCCTTTTCTTCATCACCCCTGGTATGGCGAAGCACCAGAAAAATGTTCATCACCGCCACGGCGAGCATCACCCAAAGCAACATGGTGTTTGCGTACATCGCACCCGGCGTATAATTTTCTGCGCCATAGACAGGACCCATCAACGCAATCATCCCAGGATTTTGTAAGGTGAGAGCTAAGGCCTGGCGGGCGGGTTCGTCAAACATCGCAGCCAAACCAGGTGCCAAGCCCACAGAAAAAAGAATCAGGGAAGTAAGCCACACCGTGGAGATCAGTCGCTCTCGCCGCAAGATCAATCGAATCATTTTGCCGGAGTTCTCAAAGGAGCCTTGCATCATTGCCTGCCTCCCTCTCCGTTGTAATGCCGCATGAACAGATCTTCTAAAGTGGGTGGTGTACTTTCCAGCTTGGTAAGACCATAGGAAGAAAGATAGGCAATGACAGGCCCAATTTCCTCTGTGTCGACATGGAACGAGAGACCATTTTCCCCTTCAAGAACATCGTGTACACCCCTGAACGTGGCCAGACCCTCGACAGGGGATGCAGTTTGAATAGTCATAGAAACTCGAGTCAGGTGTCTTAGCTCTTGTAAGGTGCCAGTTTCCACCAGTCTGCCCTCACGGATGATCGCGACCCGGTCACAGAGACGCTCCACTTCTGAGAGAATATGGCTGGAAAGAAAGATACTTTTGCCAAGCTTCTTTTGCTCCAGGACACAGGCTTGAAAAACTTGCTCCATCAAAGGATCAAGCCCACTGCTTGGTTCATCCAGAATAAATAAGTCAGCATCGGAGGCAAAAGCGGCGACCAAAGCCACTTTTTGGCGGTTCCCCTTTGAGTAGGTACGACATTTTTTAGTCGGATCGAGGTCAAACATCGCGAGCAGTTTGTCCCTACGAGCTTTATCTTGCTTGCCACGCAGACTTACAAAGAAGTCAATGACCTCGCCGCCAGTCAGGTTCAGCCAGAGGTTTACATCACCTGGGACATAAGCAATCCGCTTGTGGATTGCAACGGCGTCCTTCCACACATCCCTCCCAAACAAACTCGCGTCGCCAGAAGAGGCTTTGAGAATCCCTAAGAGCACACGAATCGTGGTCGTTTTTCCGGCTCCATTTGGCCCAATATAGCCGAACACTTCGCCCTCTTGTACCTGTAAGTCAATGCCATCAAGCGCAGTGACTTGACCGAACTTTTTTGACAGATTCTTTGTTTCCAAAATGAGTTTCGACATGAAAACACCCCCAATTATGCTTCTACTCGGTTTTTAGTATGGCACGTCCAAGGAAAGAAATGAGTTCTGTAATGACGAGTTCGCGCTGTTCTTTAGTGGCCGCGTGAGCGATCAACTCTGCAGCAGTCTGGTTTATCAGCGCAATGATAAAAGAAGAAACCAGCGGAAGATTCAAGCCTTCTTGTAATTCGTCCTTGTCTTTGGCATTCGCCAAGAGCTGGCCATAAATATCCAAGGACATCGGTTGATACTTGGCCACAAACTCTTTATAGAAAGAGGATTGCCTCCCGGCGAAGTCCTCCCCCAGAAGGTAATACTTAGGGTCTGAATCAGCAAAGGCAAGGCCCGCGCGAAATAGGTTCTCTACATTTTCAGAAAAAGATTTCTGCTGGATGCCATCCAGATAAGGGGCTACCGCTTCCATTTTGCGTGTGACCATCGTATCCAGCAGATGAAAATACAAATCCTTTTTATCCGCAAAGTATTGATAGAAACTGCCTTTAGCGATCTTACTGTTTTCTACAATACGGTTCATGTTGGAGGCGTCAAAGCCATGCGCAGCAAACTCAGCGAGTGCCGCCCTTTCGATTGTTTGGCGCTTGCCCTCTGGCAGATTGAAGAATGTCTGCTTCGGCATAGACGATCCCTCCTGGTGTGACTTTTAAGTCATGTGACTTTGAAGTCATCATAATTCCGATTGATTGTTCTGTCAATCATGATCTCCATATGAAAAATACCGCCCCCACAGAGGCGGTACCTATTCAATAGACGATTCATGTTTTACTGCGCAAGCACCGCAGCCATCCTTTCCTCTAGCAAGCCCCTAGCGTAGGCCTCAAGGGTGGAGGCGGCGGCTTTGGCCATAGGAGGAACGCCTTCGAGGCGATACGGCATGCCGAGCTCCTCGTACTTGGCCTTGCCCATCACGTGGTAGGGGAGGATCTCAAGGCGGTCGATCCAGCGGGCGAGGGGGAGCGCGGTCTCAACCAGGAGGCGCATCGAGGCCTCGTTGTCGGTGAGGCCAGGCACCATCACGTGGCGGACCCAGACCTTGCCCTGGTAATCGGAGGCGACAAGCTTCTTCACGAAGGTCTCCCAGGCCGATATGGGGCGGTCGGTGAGCTTACGATAAGTCTCCGGGGTGAACTGTTTGATGTCCAGAATAATGAGGTCGGCAAGGGCGAAAATCTCCTCGTAATGATGGGGATCGCCGGCACCCGAGGTGTCGATCGCGATGTTGATGCCCTCCGCCTTCAGGAGCTTCATGGTCTCCACGAGGAACTGACCCTGCAAGGTCGGCTCACCGCCGGAGAACGTCACGCCACCCTCTTTTCCGTAATAAGTTTTGTAACGGCGAGCGGTCGCCAAGATCTCTTCCGGACTAATCTCGCGGCCACCGTCCAGGGCTTGGCTATCCGGGTTATGGCAATACGCGCAACGCAGGGGGCAGCCCTGGAGGAAAAACACCGTCCGGATGCCAGGCCCGTCAAGCAGGCCCAGCGTTTCGATGGAATGGAGGCGGCCGGTCATTTTAGGCCACGCTTTCGTGGAAGGTACGGGAGATCACTTCTTTTTGTTGAGCCTTGGACAAAGCCGCAAACCGCACAGCATAGCCGGAGACACGGATGGTCAGGTTCGGGTACTTCTCCGGGTGATCCATTGCGTCAATCAAGGTTGCGCGATGAAGCACGTTGACGTTCAAGTGGAAGGCCTGCTGGCTAAAGTAGCCATCCATAATCCCGCTCAAGTTGCTGATCTGCTGCTCACGGGTCTTGCCTAAGCTGTCCGGAACAATGGAGAAGGTGTTGGAAATTCCGTCCTGAGCCACCTGCCCGTAAGGGATCTTCGCCACCGAGTTCAAGGAAGCCAAAGCCCCGTGACTGTCACGGCCATGCATCGGGTTCGCACCTGGTGCGAAAGGCTCGCCGGCCTTTCGGCCGTCAGGAGTCGAACCGGTCTTCTTGCCGTAGACTACATTGGAAGTGATCGTGAGGAGCGACAAGGTGTGCTCCGCACCGCGGTAGGCCGGCGTCTTCTTGAGCTGCTCCGAGAAGTAACGAGTGACATCAACCGCTAAGTTATCCACCCGGTCATCGTCATTGCCGAACTTGGGGAAATCCCCTTGAATCTCGAAGTCCTTCGCCAAACCATTCTCATCGCGGATCACGCGCACCTTCGCATACTTGATCGCCGAGAGGGAGTCCGCCACAATCGACATCCCCGCCACACCAAACGCCATGTAACGATGCACTTCACTATCATGAAGGGCCATCTGAGCCGCCTCATACGCATACTTATCGTGCATATAGTGGATCGTGTTCATCGTATCCACATAGAGAACCGCGAGCTTATCGAGCACCGCATGGTAGCGCGGCAGAAGCTCATCGAAATCCAGGAACTCCGAGGTAATCGGCTCAATGCCGTCCATCACCTTCAAGGGGCGACCCTGCTTGTCCATCTTCATCTCGTCCACACCACCGTTAATGGTGTAGAGGAGAGCCTTCGCCAAGTTCGCACGAGCCCCGAAGAACTGCATATCCTTGCCCACCTTCATGGCCGAAACGCAGCACGCAATCGCGTAATCATCACCGTAAATTGGGCGCATCACATCGTCATTCTCATACTGGAGCGCACCCGTCTCAATGCTGAGTCGCGAGCAGTAATTCTTAAAATTCTGTGGCAGATTCTCCGCCCACAAAATCGTCATATTCGGCTCCGGTGCCGGCCCCAAGTTCGTCAGCGAGTGCAAGAAACGGTACGACGTGCGGCACACCATCGGGCGACCATCCACACCAATCCCACCAATCGACTCCGTCACCCACGTCGGGTCACCAGCAAACAGCTCATCATATTCCGGCGTGCGAAGGTGGCGCACCAGACGCAGCTTAATAATCAGCTGGTCAACCAAAGCCTGCGCATCCTCCTCTGTAATCAGCCCCTTCTCCAGGTCGCGCTGAATGTAGATATCCAGGAAATTCGTGTTGCGGCCTAAAGACATCGCCGCCCCATTATTCTCCTTCACCCCGGCCAAATACCCAAAGTACAGCCACTGAATCGCCTCCTGCGCCGTCTCCGCCGGTCTCCCAATATCGAACCCATAGCGTGCCGCCATCGCCTTAATCTCGTCCAAAGCCCGAATCTGCTCCGACATTTCTTCTCTGTGGCGGATCATCTCTTCGGTAGCGCGTCCTTTGGCCAAAGCCTTCTCGGCCATCTTCACCTTCTTCAGGTAGTCTACACCGTAGAGCGCAATCCGCCGATAATCACCAATAATGCGACCTCTTCCATACGCATCCGGCAAACCCGTCATCAAGCCAGCCGTTCTCGCCTGACGCATCTCCTGCGTATAGGCATCAAACACCCCTTCATTATGCGTCTTCCGATACTCGGTAAAATGCTTCTTCAGCTCCGGATTCATCTCCAAGTTATACGCCTGCAATGACCCTTCCACCATACGAAAGCCACCATAAGGATTCATAATCCTCTTCAAGGGCGCATCCGTCTGCAAACCAACAATTCTCTCCTTCGCCTGATCAATATACCCAGGCTCAAAATTATCCACACCCGAAAAGCGCTCCAAATCCACCGTCACCATCCCGGACTTGATCTCATCGCTGATCAGCTTATCCGCCGTCTCATGAATGGCCAAAGTATCCGCAGCCGCTCCCGCCAAGAAAGACTCATCACCCTCATAAGGCGTATAGTTCTTCTGAATAAAATCACGTACGTCAATCGCTTGTTCCCAATTTCCTGAAGTGAATCCTTCCCAGGCTTTTGTGATTTGTGTCTCGTTCGTAGTCATTTCGCTTCTCCTTATTGACTGTCTATTGACTGTTTGCTGACTGTTTGCTGACTGTTTATTGACTGTCGCTCTCGGGCTTGTGTTGTATGCTGTTGCTGTTTGTTCTGCTTACTTGTTGTGTGTGTATCGTTGTGTTTGCTTTTTGTTTGTTACTTGTTAGCTGCTTGTTAAATTCACTGTCCTCATGATAGGACCTTTACTTGCTCACCAACTATGATCTGAGTCATAAAACCAATCCATTTTGACCGAATTAACTCTCTCCCTGTGACCCAGATCACCATATCAGCCTCTAAAATCTTCATTTTGTGTGATTCACTGGTGAATTTCCGGCATTCTGGCCCGATTTGACTCTACCCATCGAGCCTTCGGTTCACCCATTTCCAAGCCTCAGTCCAAACCCTCCAGCCCGAACACGATACAAGGATCATGGCGCAACGCTACACACCATTTCATGCTACCGCCGCTACTTCATCCAGATGGCCAGTATACGCTTTGGCGGAGCGCACACCACGACGTATCGCTCTCGCCGCCAATTCATCTGCACGGCTAGTAAATCCCAAAGGGAAGGAGCGCACACCACGACGTATCGCTTTACCAGCCAATTCATCTGCATGGCTAGTGAATCCCAAAAGGGAAGGAGCGCACACCACGACGTATCGCTTTACCAGCCAATTTCCCTGTCAAACCAGCTTGCTTTGGAGAGGAAAGAAAAGGAAAAATCTGTGTTTCTCTCTATTCCTAAAAAGAAGAGACCATTTTTCAATCACTACCTAGATCGTCGTGTTGATTTTCGATTAAATCCGGGATCTTGAGACCCCAACAGCAAACACCACCTTCACTATCGTGTTGATTTTCGATTAAATCCGGGATCTTGAGGACCCAACAGCAAACTCCACCTTCACTATCGTGTTGATTTTCGATTAAATCTGGGATCATGACGACTCAACAGCAAACACCACCTTGAATATCGTGTTGATTTTCGATTAAATCCGGGATCTTGAGGCCCCAACAGCAAACTCCACCTCAAGCATCGTGTTGATTTTCGATTAAATCCGGAATCACGTCAACGCAACGCCAACCTACCAACCAATCCCACCAAACCACCGCCAACCAGTTACACCAGCTCAGGAATACATTAAAAAACACCATAAAACTTAATGAATTCAAGCATTCCATGCAAAGATAGTCCATGAGGAAATAAGCTCGCTATAATTGGCAGAATCAGGGAGGGGAAGAATTACCGCAGTAATTCATTGAATCGTAGTTACAGCTTCAGTCAAGGTCAAGTCAAGGTCAAGTCAAGGCCAAATCAAGGTCAAGCTAAGGCCAAACCAAGACAGAACAAAACCAAACAGAAGTCCAAAGCCAACGTCCTAAGTCAGTAAGTCTTTAAGACCTAATAAACTTAATTCCTTAAGTCACTTACGTACTTAAAACCTTACTACTCAAGACCCGAGGCACAAGACAAGACCCAAGGCACAAGACGAGACCCAAGACAAAACCACAAACCACAACCAAAAACACAAAACCAAAACACAACCACAAACCACAAACAACCCCCGAAGCCACAAAACTACGACCCCAAACCCATCCCCGATAGATCATAAGACTGGTGGAAACAGAGTGAATTCGAAGACGTTGGTCTATATCCTCAAACGATTGGGCCTGGCACTGTTGACGGTGTGGGTAGTCATCACGATTACTTTCTTTGCCATGCGCGCCGTCCCCGGAGGCCCATTCCTCAGTGAAAAAGCCGTATCGCCACAAGTCATGGCGGCCTTAGAAGCAAAATACGGCCTTGATAAACCACTGATGGAACAATATGTAACTTATTTGCAAGACATTATCACCCGATTTGACTTCGGCCCCTCCCTCAAACAAAGAGGCCGCATGGTCTCCGACATCATCGTCGACGGGATGAACACCTCGCTGAGAATCGGCCTCATCGCCGCAGCCATCGCCCTCGGAAGTGGCCTGGTCTTAGGTGCCGTCGCAGCGATTAGAAGAAACAAATTCATCGACAAAGTCATCATGGTTCTGACGACCGCATTCGTCTCCATGCCATCCTTTATCATGGGCTCGCTCCTTCTCGTTGCCTTCTCTGTGAAACTAAACTGGTTCCCGGCAAACGGCGCAGCCGAAGGCGGATTAGTCCTACCAATCATCACGCTCGCCCTCTATCCCATGGCCTACATCACCAGGCTCACCAGGTCTTCGATGTTGGACGTCTTAGGGCAAGACTACATCCGCACCGCGAAGGCCAAAGGCGTCTCCTCCTTGAACATCGTCTTCGGCCACGCCCTGAAAAACGCCATCCTGCCGGTCATCACCTACTTCGGCCCCATGCTCGCCTACATCACGACCGGCTCGCTCGTCGTCGAACAAATCTTCGCCGTCCCAGGCATCGGCCGAGCCTTTGTTAGAAGCATCAATGGGCGCGATTATCCGCTCATTATGGGAACCACAATCGTGCTCGCCAGCTTGATTGTCATTATGAATCTGGTGTCCGACATCCTTTATAAGGTCGTCGATCCCCGGATCACGTTGGAATAGGAGGGGTAGCCAAATGAAATCCAAACCTTTTAGTCTCCACGTAGATCTGGATACCTTCACCCCAGCTTCGGCCAAAGACAAAGAATACATGGTCACCAGCCGCGAGTCGTCTACCTTCTTCAAGGACGGTATGCGCCGCCTTTTCAAGAATAAAGTAGCCACCATCAGCCTCATCGTCATCGTCATCATTTCGCTGGCCTCCATCTTTATCCCGATGTTCTGGCCTTACTCCTACGAAACCCAATTGGGAATTAGACCTGGCAGACCGGTCGACCCGAGCTACAACAACCTAGCACCCTTCGAATATGGAACAACCGAACTCCAGCGCATCGCCGATGGCGAATCCGTCTTCCCCCACGTATTCGGTACCGATTCCGCCGGCCGTGACTACTTCATTCGTATCGTCTACGGCACAAGAATCTCCCTAGCCGTGGGCTTCTTCGCAAGCATCATCGTCCTCATCATTGGCATGACCGTTGGCTCCATCGCTGGCTACTTAGGCGGTAAAGTCGACCTCTTCATCATGCGAATCGTCGACATCATCTACTCCTTGCCCGACATGCTCATGTGTATCCTTCTAGCCTCCATCCTTCGCGTCACCTTGCAGGATACGTTGGAAGGGACCGTATTTGCCAAAATCGGGTCCAACATCATCAGTCTCTTCATCGTCTTCGCACTCCTCTACTGGGTTTCCATGGCTCGCCTCATCCGGGGCCAGATCCTCTCCCTCAAGGAGCAAGAATACGTCCTAGCCGCTAGAGCCTCCGGGGCCAAAGGCAGCTGGATCATCCGCAAACACTTAATTCCAAACTCCATCAGCGTCGTCATCATCTCGACCGCCCTGCAGATTCCGAACGCCATCTTCACCGAGAGTTACCTCTCCTTCCTGGGGCTCGGCGTCAACGCACCCATGCCGTCACTGGGGTCTTTGGCCTCCGACGCACTCAACGGCATTTCATCGTACTCGTACCGCCTGATCATACCGGCGATCGTAATCTCCCTGGTCGTCTTATCACTGAACTTGCTGGGCGACGGCCTCCGGGACGCATTCGACCCGAAGCTGAATACTTGAGAGGAGGAGCAACATGGCCTTACTAGAAGTCAAAGATCTACACACCTCCTTCTTCACCGAAGCAGGCGAAGTCAAAGCCGTCAACGGCATCTCCTTTACCTTAGATCACGGTAAAGTCCTAGGTGTCGTGGGCGAATCCGGTTCCGGCAAGTCCGTAACCGCCTATTCCATCATGCAAATTCTGGCCCCCACAGGCAAAATCGTCTCCGGTTCCGTCAAATACAACGGCCAGGAACTCATCGGCGCCGGCGAGAACGTCCTCAAGACCGTCCGCGGCAACAAGATCTCCATCATTTTCCAGGATCCCATGACCTCGCTGAACCCGACTTATACCATCGGCCGCCAGCTCATGGAAGCCATCATGCTTCACACGAATCGTAATCGTCAGCAGGCCAAAGCCCGAGCCCTCGAAATGCTCCGCCTAGTCAACGTGAACGAGCCCGAGAAGCGCCTCAAGCAGTATCCCTTCGAGTTCTCCGGCGGTATGCGCCAACGCGTCATGATCGCGATGGCTCTGGCCTGCGAACCCGACATCCTAATCGCCGACGAGCCAACCACAGCCCTAGACGTCACCATCCAAGCCCAAATCCTAGAACTCATGCAATCCCTGCAAGAAGAGCTCGGTATGGCCATCTTGCTCATCACCCATGACCTAGGTGTCGTCGCCCAGATGTGCGATGAAGTCATCGTCATGTACGCCGGCTCCATTTGCGAACAAGGCACCTCCGACGAAATCTTCTACAACCCGCGCCATGAATACACCAAAGGACTCATGCGCTCCATCCCCTCGGTTGCAACCGTTGGTAACAAGTTGCAACCCATCACCGGTACCCCCATCGACCTGCTCAACATCCCGAAAGGCTGTCCTTTCGCCCCTAGATGCCCGCAAGCCATGAAAATTTGCATCACACAGAATTGCCCTCGCATGCAGATCAACGACATGCACCAAGCCGCTTGCTGGGTCAATGTCCGCGAAGGCATCAAAGACAACACGTTTACAATCGTTGGTAACGAGTTGGCAATCGACACTGTAACCCCAGACCACAGGAGGGAAAACGCATGAACTACGACAAAAATAAAACCCCTCTTGTAGAAGTCCGGGATCTCAAGCAGTACTTCGACATCAACACCGGCATGTTCCGTTCGAGGCCCCTAAAGGCCGTTGACGGCGTCTCCTTTGCCATCAAAGAAGGCGAAACCCTAGGCCTCGTAGGCGAATCCGGCTGTGGCAAAACCACCGTCGGCCGCACCCTGCTCAACCTCTACGAACCCACCGGCGGCCAAATCTTCTTCCGCGGCCAGGAAATCAAAACCAAGGCCGACATCACCAAATTCCGCCAGAAGGCAACCATGGTCTTCCAAGACCCCTATTCCTCCTTGAACCCCCGCATGACCGTCGCCGACATCATCGGCGAGCCATTAGACATCCACAAAGTCTACAAGGATCCCAAAGACCGCATGGCCAGAATCCACGAGTTAATGGGTCATGTCGGCCTCAACAACGAACACGCCGCTCGCTACGCACACGAATTCTCAGGTGGCCAAAGACAGCGAATCGGCATTGCGAGGGCTTTGGCCGTAGACCCGGACTTCATCGTATGCGACGAACCCGTCTCCGCCTTAGACGTCTCCATCCAGGCCCAGGTCATCAACATGTTTGACGAACTACAAGACAAACTCGGCCTGACCTACCTCTTCATCGCGCACGATCTGCTGGTCGTCCAACACATCTCCGACCGCATCGCCGTCATGTACCTAGGGAAAATGGCAGAGCTCGCTCCAGCTGACCAGATTTACCAGCGACCCTTGCACCCCTACTCCAAATCCCTGATCTCAGCCGTTCCGCTGCCGGATCCCCAGATCGCCCGCACGCACAAGCGCATCGTGCTCGAAGGCGACATCCCTAGCCCCTTGAACGCGCCATCCGGTTGCCGATTCCGCACGCGCTGCCCCTACGCCATCCCGCGGTGCGCCGAAGAAGAACCCGCATTCCGCGAGATCGAAACCGGTCGCCACGTCGCTTGCCACAGGGTTGAAGAGATCAACTAAGCCCCAGATTTCTACGTGCAAACGCACGTTTGGAATAAGTACCTTGAGAAAGGAAGAAAAAGAATGAAGAAAGTAATTGCAACCCTTCTGTCGCTGTCGATGGTTTTGGCCATCGCTGCCTGTGGGAACCAGACCACAACCACAGCAGGCGGTCAGACCACTGCACCGGGCCAAACCACAACCGGTGAAGAGCCTGAAGGCACAACCACCCCAGGTACGGAGACCCCAAGCACCGGCTCGTCATTAGCCGTGTCCCTGGCATCCGAACCCGACACCCTAGACCCAGCGCTCAACTCCGCCGTTGACGGTGCGACCATGATCGTCCACCTCTTCTCCGGCTTGGCAAAGTGGGAACAAAACGAGGACGGCGTCTTCGAAATCGTCCCTGACGCAGCCAAAAAACTCGCTGAGGGCGTAGTCGGCGACGATGGCAAGGTCACCTATACCTACGAGCTCCGCGACGGCCTCAAGTGGTCCGATGGCCAGCCGGTCACGGCCAAAGACTTCGAATTCGCCTGGAAGCGCGCCGCCTCGCAAGAGCTGGCAGCCGACTATGGCTACATGTTCGAGCTCGTTGATGGCTACGCTGATGTTTGGGCAGATCCGCCGGTTGAAGGCGCTGAGCTGAACGTCACCGCCACCGACGACACCCACCTGCAAGTCGTCTTGGTAAACGAAGCCACCTACTGGAACGAGCTCCTGGCATTCCCGACCTACTTCCCGGTACGTGAAGACGTTGTAGCCAACGAAACATGGGCAACCGATCCTTCCACCTACGTAGGAAATGGCCCTTACAAAATGACCGCTTGGGATCACAACAGCGTCATCACTTTAGAGAAGAACGCCGACTATGTTGACGCAGATACCGTCACCATGGACAAGATCGAATTCTATCTCTCTGACGACTCCAACAACATGCTGTCCAACTTCAGAAACGGCGCTTGGCAGCTCATCGACGACGTTCCTACGAACGAAATCGCAGCCCTGAAGGAAGAGTACCCCGATGAATTCTTCATCGCCGGTCAGATCGGCACCTACTATGTATGCTGGAACGTCAACTCAGAGCTCCTGCCCTCAACGTCCACTTTGGAAGGCGTCGATAAAGAAGCCGCAGAGCAAGAAATCCGCAACGCACTGAGCCTCCTCTTCGACCGTAACTACATCGTCAACGACATCGCACAAGGCGGTCAGGTACCAGCCTCCTCCTTCGTCGCCATGGGTATGACCGAGCCAGACGGTTCCGAGTTCTACAAGAATGCAGGCCATAACGCAGACTTCGACGGCTACTTCAATGTATCGGCCGAAGCCACCGAATCCAACTACACTGCAGCCCTCGAAGTCTTGAAGCAATACTACGACTTTGACGAAGCCACCCAGCAGTTCACCAACGTTCCGACCCTCCACTACCTCTACAACACCTCCGAAGGCCACAAAGCCATCGGTGAGTACCTGCAGAGCGCTTTGGCCGCAGTCGGCATCACCATGAACCTCGAGAACCAGGAATGGAACACCTTCCTGAACACTCGTAAAGCTGGCGACTACGACGTAGCCCGTAACGGCTGGATCGCAGACTACAACGACCCGATGTCCTTCCTCGACATGTGGACCTCCGGTTCCGGAAACAACGACATCCAGGTCGGCAAAGGCGACCACGCCACCCTGGGCCTCTACGACTTGGACCTCACACCTTTCGGTGTAGACTACACAGTTGAGAACGGCACTTGGGCAGAAACTTACGATCGCCTGATCTCGCAGATCAAAACCACCACCGACGCCGAACAACGCTACGCCATGATGCACGTCGCCGAAGACCTGCTCATGAGCACCGGCGCCATCACCCCCATCTACTACTACACCGATCTCTACATGCTGAACAGCGACGTCCACGGCTTCTACTCAAATCCTCTGGGCTTCAAGTACTTCATGCATACCACCATCGGCTAACCCCCCCACCCAACTGGTCCATAAATGGACCTCTTAGGAAATCACGCAAAGCTCCCCAGGAAAACCTGGGGAGCTTTGTCTATAGCCAAACTTTTCTGCCCCACCCCCTAATAAAACAAGCCCCTCTTTAAAGGAATAGAATAGACTTCACGCCACGAAAAAGAACAACATGATCTCAAAACACATGCCCAAACATGCGAAAGAAGCCTCTGGGCCAATAAGCCTGGGCTTATTCATAGATGAAGACAGGATAATAGCTGGACTATCCAAGCCCAAGCGAAAGAGCATCCTACAATCGCCTGATCCGGATATGCATGCTTCGCATGTAGATTACGAGGAGCCCATCATTATCGGGCATGTATTTCGGAAGATGGTTTCTCAGATAAATGAAGTAGTCAAAGAATTTGGGGGTGCGCACTCTGATGCGCCGCTCTAAGCGTCTGGCTATCCGATCGCGGATCAGAGCTAGCTTGTCCAGATAGAAGAGGTCGTCCTTGGTAATCACAATGACCATATAGCCATGGTTCTTGAGGATTCTCCGCCTTCGCTCATCATGCGCTTTTTGCTCTGACGTACTATGATTTGCCACACCGTCGTACTCAATGATGATTTTTTCGTTAGGATCCATGAGATCTGGCCTTAGAAATCGCTCGCTTTGGCCAAGTTCATTAGTCTCCTGCCGTGTAATCGGAACGACGCCATTCACGACTGTAAAACCCCTGAAGCCATGCCCGCCAAGACGTTGAGGTAGAGAAAAAGTCAAATATTTGTTGATTTCCATAGGGGAGTAGAAGGGTCCATTTACGTACTGCAAGGCATACAGTGCGCGAGGTCTTCCGTAGAGATAATGCGCCTTTTGGGCATAGGCTCGAAGTTTTGCGACGTTGCTTAGGGGAGGTTCTTGATTTGGTCCTCGTAAGCAGAGCAAACAACCCAGCAAAATCGAAGCTAATCCATCGTTCAGAAGGAAACTGAGCTGGATGAAGAGTAACTCGATAGACACAACCGGGACACCATTATGTATGACAATAGAGCCTTCCTCTGGAAGAATTTTGCAGGTAACCGCCTCCCATGGAGGAAATAGCTTTTTTTCTTCATTCGTCGTAACCGTGTACTGAATGCTGGATTTCTTCATCTGGTCAGAAAAATGCTCGTATAGACAGGGAATATTCCAGTGTCGGGCAGCAGCCCAGTGACTCAAAGCAATCATAGCAAGGATCCTTTCGCATTGGCGTGCATCGCAAGGGATGCGGCTTATAGGTGTACTACTAAGCCTAGCGGAAGATAAACAGAAAGGAAGCCCCTAAAACTCAAGAAATTCCAAGAAAATCCGACAAGGCAGCAGGAAGCACCGCTCCACCCCATGCATAGACATGCAAAGGCTATGCTACACTGCATGTAGAAGAACTTTCCCATGCTCCCCGAACCCAACAAAAACACCCACCGAAGCAGCACCCAAGCACCGAAACCCAAACCACCCCCGAACCCGCGTCCCCTTGTCTGCCCATGCCGAAACCGGCCTCCACGCCAACACGAGCCTCACACAGCCCAACCAGCCCTAACCAGCCCCAATCCAAGCACCAGGAGGATCCACAAATGATGATTTCCCAAGCCAGCGCCATGGCCATAGTCACCGAGATCAGTGTGATCATTAAGCAGCACGTCAACTTGATGGACGACAAAGCCATCATCATCGCCAGCACCGACGGCAAGAGGGTCGGCCAGTTTCATGAAGGCGCCTGGATGATCCTCACCGAGAAACTCGATGAACTGCTCATCGAGAACGACTTGCAATATCGCGGCTCCAAAAAAGGCCTCAATTTACCCCTCGTTTTTCAGGGGCGCATTATCGGCGTGCTGGGCGTCACTGGCAACTACGACGAAATCCTCAAGTACAGCCAAATCATCCGCAAAATGACTGAGCTCATGCTGGCCGATAACTACTTACAGAAGCAGAAACACATCGACGAGCTCCTGCAGAAGGAGTTCTATGAGGATTGGATCTTCAGTGAGGTGGGCGAGGCCAGCATGGCAGCCGATCCGGAGGCGATGGAGCGGCGGGCGAAGCGCTTTGGGATCGACCTCACGACCAAGCACCGCGTCATTGTCGTGGACTGCCCGGAGGCAATTCAGAGTTCCGAGCTGCCCGCCGCTCAGCATGCGATGGAGGAAATTGAGCGAGGGCTCGCGGAAATCATGCGGCAGGTGATGGGTGGGGCTTTGGCCAAGAATGCCTTGAAGTACGTGCTGGTGGTCCCGGATGGCGAGAAGCATAGCAAGTTGGCTGATGTGATCGAGCAGGTTTTGCAGATGGGGAGGCAGGTGGGGGTGCCGCTGCTTTTGGGGGTGGACGGCGCTCCGGCGAAGGCGGGGGCTTTGGCCAAAGCCGCACCCAGCCACTTTCCCAGCGTACACAAGGGCTGGGTGCAGGCGACGAAGGCGCTCCAGGGGTGCAGGCCGGGTGTGCAGGTTTCGTGGTATGAGCACCTGGGGATTGAGATCATATTGGATGATATTCCGCAGCGGAGCCGGGAGGCGTTTGTGGCGCGGATTTTCAATCGTTGCACGGAGGCAGAGCGGAAGACGTGGCTTAAGATTCTGACTTTATATTACGAGAATAATGGGGCAATTGGGGCGACGGCGGATGCGCTGTTTATCCATAAAAATACGATGCAGAATCGCGTGAATCAGTTTGCGGATTTGACGGGCTATGACCCGCGGAATCTGAAGGATAGTGCGTTGATTTATTTGGCGATTCTTTTGGCGGAGGCGGGGAAGTGAGGGGGCTGGGCGCACTTGCTAGGTGGCACCAAGCATAGCTTCTGCGCCTGAACAAAACACACAAATAAATGTAGAAAATTTTGGACGACTTGTTTTGCTGGCACAAAATTTCTGCGGTTTTCTGTTATGGAGACTATGGTCAATGGCTAAGAACCTACCGTAAAATGAAGAAAGTATAAGCTGATCCCTTGTCGACGGCGTGCGGCACAGCTGCAAGGCCTAAGCAGCCGTACCGCACCTACGAAACACAAGAGACAGGAATTTTAGGGGGTTCACATGCAATGTTTACCACTCATCATCGTCTTTGTGATTGCCATTGTCCTCATGATCGTCGCAATCTCAAAATGGAAGATTCACCCATTCTTGTCAATCATGACTGTATCGCTGCTCTTTGGTCTGATTGCCGGAATACCACTGGTGAATAAAACAGCCGACGGAGTCACCCGTTTAGGGCTTGCCAATGTTATTGGCGCAGGCTTCTCGTCGACATTCTCAAGCATTGGTATCGTGATTATTTTGGGCGCGTTAATTGGGTCAATTCTGGAAAAAACCGGAGCCGCCATCAAACTGGCTGATGTTGTGGTCAAGCTGGTAGGGCCGAAACACCCAACTTTGGCCATCGGCTTGATGGGCTGGATCGTGTCGATTCCTGTGTTTTGCGACTCGGGTTTCGTCATCCTGAATCCCATCCGTAAAGCCATGACGAAAAGAACCGGCGCCTCCAGCGTCGCCATGACGGTGTGCCTGTCCGCGGGCCTTTATGCATCGCACGTGTTTATTCCGCCGACACCTGGGCCGATCGCGGCAGCCAACACCTTATATGAAGGGGCGGGCCAGCCGGTGAACCTATTGCTGGTGATGGGAATGGGGGCTTTGGTTTCGATTCCGGCGCTGATCGGTGCGTTCATTTATGCGACCTACATCGGCAAGAAGGTCAAATCCACCGAAGACGAAGAGCAAGAAGGCGAAGTCGTGAAAACCTACGAAGAGATCGTGGCGGAGTACGGTAAGATCCCGAACGCCTGGCTCTCCTTCGCGCCAATCGTGGTACCGATTCTTTTGATGGCCTTAGGATCCATCGCCTCTATGGCGGGCTGGACCGGAATGGTGTACGAGATTTGTGCCTTCTTGGGTACGCCCATTATCGCTTTGGCGGTAGGAACGATTTTCGGCGTTTTCTTGCTGGTTGACACCAAGTCCCTGGACAGCTTCTACAAGCTCACCGATGACACCCTCCGCGTGACGGGTTCGATCCTTTTCGTGACGGCTGCCGGTGGTGTGTTGGGCCGCGTCATTGCGGAGTCCGGCATGATCAGTTACATCACACAGAATGTGTCGGCGCTCCAGGCGATCGGGATTCTCTTCCCCTTCCTCTTGTCGGCAATTTTGAAAACGGCACAAGGTTCCTCGACGGTTGCTATGACAACGACGGCAGGAATTGTGGCTCCTTTGCTTTCGCTTTTGGGGCTGGATACACCCGCTTTGATTGCACTGACGGTTATGGCGATCGGCGCAGGCGGAATGACCGTTTCGCATGCGAACGATTCGTATTTCTGGGTTGTCACAAATTTCGGCGGGCTCACGCCTGAAAAGGGCTACAAGACGCAGACCATGGTGACCTTAGTCGAAGGCCTTTGTGCGATGGTTGGCGTCTACATCTTGTACTTCATCCTTCGCTAGCTAGTTTTTGTGCTGGCCAAAGCCGCCTGCCGCCCCCACGCTCGCGGGTGCTGGGGACTAGCGTCTCTGCGGCTTTGGCCATAAAATAAGAATCAAACGATAAGAAGGCAGGTGAAAAGCATTGAAAAAAGTCATTTTAATTCCCGACTCCTTCAAGGGCACCTTATCTTCGACCCGAATTTGTGAAATTATGGCGGGGGAGATCAAGCGCTTTTATCCTGAGGCGGAGATTCTGCAGGTGCCAGTTGCTGATGGGGGAGAGGGCAGCGTGGAGGCCTTTCTGACGGCGATGGGGGGCGAGAGAATCACCCTGACAACGGCGGGGCCTTACCTCGAAGATCTGGAAAGTTCTTATGCCATTTTGCCGGACGGGACAGCCGTCATCGAGATGGCCTCTTGTGCTGGCTTGCCTTTGGTCGACGAGAAGCGCCGCGACCCATCTCTGACTACTACCTACGGGGTTGGCCAACAAATCAAAGAGGCAGTAGGGCGCGGCGCCAAAAACTTGATCATCGGCCTGGGCGGCAGCGCCACCAATGATCTGGGCTGTGGCGCAGCCGCCGCCTGCGGCGTCATCTTCTATGACAAAGCCGGCAAGCCCTTCATCCCGGTCGGCGGCGACCTCGACAAAATCGAGCGCATCGACGCCGCAGAAGCCCAAAAGCTCCTCGAAGGCATCCAAATCGTCACCATGTGTGACATCAACAATCCGCTTTATGGGACCCATGGTGCGGCGTGGATCTTTGGCCCACAAAAAGGCGCCGACGAACCCATGATCCGCCGCCTCGACGACAATTTGCGCCACGCCGCAGCGGTCATCCGGCGCGAGCTGGGTGCTGATGTCGCAGACCTCCCTGGCGCCGGTGCAGCCGGTGGTATGG
>CAZCLL010000025.1:12992-21649 GCA_964499555.1 uncultured Fastidiosipila sp. | reverse complement strand
AAGCTCGCTTAAGTTCAGTGAAAATCAAAGACCTGGATTATTCAGCAGACCCTACCTACGATCCCGGAAATGGAGCAGTAGATACAGCCGTCGAAAGCTTGGCTTTTTAATGAAAATGAAGTAATCACATGATGTAGGTGAAGTCTTTACATATGTGAAATCTAGGCTACCCCAGGGAATCAGTGAACCCTAGGGTAGCCTAGTTAAAGTTTTACAGTCTATCGAAAGATAAAAAAATATCCCCACTTAGCCGAAGCTGTACAGGTGGACCTGCAGCACATGTGGGATACCACTTATTGCTGCTTCCTTCCGGACCTGACAAGGTTCACGGTGCCACATCGCACAGGGCCCGCACAGCCTCGGGTAAGAGGAGATATCGAATTGGTACTTTACCACAGAAATGAGCTTTTTGCTAGAGTTCGGCGAATTTTGGGGAAGGAGAAGGGAAGGTAGGAGAAGTAGAAGGGGAGGTTGGAAGATTTTGCTCTGGGAGTGTTTTTTGTGGTTTATGGAGATGTGGTTTGCGCGGCGTTGGTTTTGTAGATAAGAGTTACACCAGAGAGTCCAATATGTCATGTTGGACAGGATTTGCAGGAATGCACGATTAACATGCTCTCCTTCGCACAAAATTGCTCCCGGGGGGGTCCAAGTGGGAAAAATTGCAGAATTGCATCAGCTAACTACTCAAGGCAACGGAAAACACGTTGCTGGCTTGGATTGCTGCGGATCCCGACCATCATGTGATGTTATCTATCCAGTTTTCTCGCCTTGCTGCCTACGAATCACTAGAATTGGGGGATATCGACCCGAACACGCAACGAACACTGGAGTCACTTCCGCTCAAATCCCAAATCAACACAAGGATTCACATCCATCGCAGCACTTGAATTACCGAAGACATAAACCGCTTTGGATATCAGCCGGAAGACCAGACGGATAATTGATTTTCTACCGCATCCAACTCCCAGCCTAAGTTGTAGCTGACTGGAGGTTAGGTGTGCGAAAGTTGAACTTCATATTCTTTGTAGGTAGTGAAAGCTTCTCTTGTGTCGTAGAAGGTTCCACTTGATATCCGGTGGAGTTGGTTTGGCATGGGTTCCGGATTTAATCAAAAATCAACACGATACTCGAGGTGGTCATTGCTTCAGAGGTACTACAATCCCAGATTTAATCGAAAATCAACACGATACTCGAGGTAGTTATTGCTCTAGGGGTACAACAATCCCGGATTTAATCGAAAATCAACACGATATTCGAGGTTGTCATTGCTTCAGAGGCACTACAATCCCGGATTTAATCGAAAATCAACACGATACATGAGGTTGTCATTGCTTCGGAGGCACGACAATCCTGGATTTAATCAAAAATCAACACGACCATTACGGTAGGAGATAACTTTTAGCTGTTTTACTGGCAGGCGGCAGTAATGTGGCGACAAAAACAACATGATGTTGTGCAGGCCAGCACCTAAATCAGCACCTAAATCGCCATCTGAATCGCCCCCGCACCATGGCATTACCAACAGTCCATGATGTTTGTGCTGTGCTTGCTGTGTTTGTGTAGACGATTATTTGGTTTTCGGCAAACTGCGTGATAAAATAGGGCAATCTAGACGTAGATTAGAGGTAGACGACGGCGAATCAATCAATTGATCGATTGATGAAACGATAAGTTAACGTGATAACAAGTCGACTCAATGACAAGTCGATTAAGCGACAAGTTGATTCAGCGACAAGTCGACAAAGCGTAGTAGCGTCCACCTGTAATCCACTTTTAATCCATATGCAAGATCGAAAAGCTTTCATGTGGATGCGGATATGAATATTAATATTATTACTATTAGCGTAGGCGAGGAGACCCGGGGTGAAGAAACAAACCAGGATCGTCATAGTGCTGGTCTTGTTGGTGGCTTTGGCCATTAGCTGGTTCTGGTTACGAGATAATTTACGAGCGAGGATGCAGAGTACTTTGAGTGCGAGGTATCCGACGGACTCATTTTCTTTGAATGATGTGAGCTTGACTTTGATTCCGTTAGGGGCGAAGGCAACGGCACGGGCTGAGCATGAGGGCTTGGACTTTGAAGTGGCGTTTATTAAGGGCTTGGGCCAGGATGACCAGGTTAAGGATAAGCTCTACGATGCAAGGACCAGAAAGTATTTCAGCGAGATTTTTGATGAGAAGATTGCTACGTATCAAGATCTGATCGAGGGCTATTATTTGGATCCGATTGAGATCGGTGTGGCTTCTTTGGATCAAGAAACTGGGCGTTTCCCGGTTGCGGTGAATTTGCTTTTCTCGCCTGACGTGAAGACCTCAGAAGAATTTATCAATGCGGTTCGTGAGATGGCTCTATCTTTGGAGCGAGATCCGGTTGAAGGGGTGGATGCTTACCGCTTTGTGAGCTTCCCTGGTAGTGTGTTGGAGAGCGATTTGCCGAGTGTTGGCCTTGAAGGGGCTTGGCTGACCCAGCCGACCCCGACGCCTGCGCCGACTCCTACACCAAGGCCTACCGTGAGTGGGACAGCTGGGACGGGTGAGACCACGCCAACGAGTAGCGCCAGGCCGACCACGTCCGGGACATCCGGAACGACTAGGGTAGCGGCGAAGCCGGCCTTCTCCTATACGATTACGCTTTTGACCGATCATTTTCAGACTGAAGAGGCTTGGATTCGCAATGGCGTTCGAGCCGTGACCTATTCCACCAAGGAATTGCAGACTTTGGCGGACAATTACAAGCTTTCCGACGCACGTGCCGATCTTTTAGCGGACGCCCAAAGCCGCCAGACAGAAGACCAGTGGACCGGTCCTACGATTCCGGGCACCACACGTGCAAACGCTACTTGAGAGGACGTAGAATGAGCGACAATCAAACTTCACAAGACAAGGTAAGAGCCCAAGACGAATACCAGAAAAAGGGTGGCCAACAGGCGCCTCGCCGCAGCAGCGGTAAACAGAAGAGCCGAGGCGACCGTAAGCCGCAGCAAGGTGCGCGTGATGGCGCAACGGCGAGGCCGCCAAGAGCAAGAGATGCGCAATCTGGTCAAGCCGCTTTTGCCAGTCATGAAGGCGGCCATCAGCAAGGGCAGCAAGGGCAGCAAGGTGGGCAGCGTAAGCAAGGTCGCCAAGAGCAGCAGCAAAGAAACAATCGCCCCAAAAATCAAGCAAAAGCCGAACCCCGCGAAAATCGCACCATTCAGGCTTTGAATGAAGCCCGTGACACGCAAAATCAGCCTCGCAATGAACGGCGCAGAGACAAAAGCGAGTACGCATACCAGGACAACCCTAAGCGCGAAGGCGGACAGGCTCGTGCCCGGAACGCCCAAAAAGAACAGGGCGGAAAACAGCGCAAATTCCAACAGAATGACCAGCAAAGGTCTTCTGACCAATCAAGATACGAGAGACGCGCCAATGAAGCGCAAGAGCGCAATACGCAAGAGCCAAGAGCGCAAGAGACAAGAACGCAAGAGGGTAGACCGCAGAAGCAAGAGGCGCAAGAGCGCAAGAATGCAGGGGTAGTTCCAGCAGGTCCTGGGACGCCAGCAACGCCTACTCGTGTCAAGGGCAAGAAAAAACACAAGTCTACGCCGCCGGTCGTTATTGATCCGCAGAAGGTAGCCGAAGTGGAGACGATCGAAGATATTCGTCTTGAACAACAGCAAATTGAGAAAGATATACAGATTGAACTCGCAACCATTCTCAGCACAAGACTCAGCTAAGTCAGAAGGGCGCCTCGACCAGGGGCGCCTTGCACGTTCTGCCACCCCACCTGCCACCCCACCTACCACACAATCCTCTGCACCCTTGCTAGATTTGTTGCGGGAGGCGAAAGAGGCTGAACGAGCTTCCTTTCATATGCCGGGGCATTTGGCCGGGAAGGCTTTTGAAGGAAGTGGGCTGGCGCTTGGGCTCGATACGACAGAGCTTGGGACGACGGATAATTTGTTGAGCCCGCAAGCTGGTGGGGCTTTGGTGGAGGCGGAGGCTTTGGCCGCTGGGTATTGGCGGGCGGGGGCTGCGCTTTTCTTGGCCGGCGGATCCACGTTGGGGATCCAGGCGATGCTCCTTTACTATGTGGGCAAGGGTGGGCGGCTTCTGGTGAGCGGTTTGGTTCACAAGGCTGTTTTTCAAATGGCGGCGCTTTTGGACATCGAAGTGGTCAGTTTGCCTTCCGTGGTGAACGACGCTGAGCCAAGGCCGTTACTCCCGAAGCCGATCGCGGCGGAGGGCTTGCGGGATTATCTTACGGGTGACCGAAATTTCGGTGCCTTCTTATGTACTTCTCCGGATTATTATGGGACGATTTGTGATTTGGCGGCTTACCAAGAGGTGCTGTCGGGCTTTTCGATCCCGCTACTTGTGGACATGGCGCATGGGGCGCATTTGGAGGCGATATACCGCTGGCAAGGCACGCAGCTCGCACATTTTGCGCCGGATGCGGCGGTGATGAGTGCGCATAAGACCTTGCCGGCCTTGACGGGAGGGGCGATTTTGTTGGCCAGAAATCCAGCGGATGCTGCGGGGCTGAGGGAGTCGCTTGATATCATGGGGACGAGTAGTCCCTCGCTTCTGGTGGCGGCAAGTGTTGATTTTGCACGTCATTTTGCCGAGTCTCGTGGGGTGGCGCAGGTAGAGAAACTCACAGAGGCGATTCGCCGTTTCCGCGAGGGGCTCAATCCGCTTTACCAGGTTTGGCAGGGCGAATCGCATGATCCGCTGCGCTTGGTGATCGACGTTTCTCAGGTCGGCGCGGGGACGTGGGTGGAGGCGGCTTTGGCCCTAAAAGGGGTGAACGTTGAAATGGCGGACCTGACGCGCCTGGTGTGCATCGTGAGTCTGGCGGCGGAGGAGGAGAGCTTGCGGGTTCTGCAGAGTGAGCTGAACGGGCTGGCTACGGGGCAGAGTGGCGAGGGGCCATGGGTGCAGCTGGATCGGCAGATGGCGGGGGTTTTGGCCAAAGCCGCCGGTAGCAGACTGCTCCCGCTTCCTTCAAGGAGGGCTGTGAGGCGGCGTTTGGTGACGCTGAAGGCTGTGGTGGCGGAGGGGCTGCCGTTGCCTTGTGATCTGGTGCCGTACCCGCCGGGGATTCCGCTTTATGCTGCGGGGACTGTATTGACTGAGGACGACCGGTGCTTGCTGGAGGGCTTGCGGACGTATGGGCTGCAGGTGGATGGCTTGGCTGAGCTGGCGGGTGAGGCTGCGATTTGGCTTGCCCAGTGACGAGACTCACAAGAAAAGCGGAAGGTTTCGAAATATGGGAAAGATTGTCTTTGGGTAACTTGCTTTTTGCAGGTACAATGAACGTTATCCATTTTGGATGGACGCAAGTGAGAGACAATGAGGAAGTTGTATGACGAACTGGATTATTAGAAGATTTGTTCCCAATTATGAAGCGGTGGATGACCCCAAAGTGCGGACGAGGTACGGGAACGTGTCGAGTACGGTGGGGATTATTTGTAATTTGTCCCTAGTCTTGACGAAGTTGATTGCGGGTATTCTGAGCGGGTCGGTGTCGATTATTGCGGATGCGACGAATAATTTGTCGGACTCGGTTTCGAGTATTGTGAGTTTGGTGGGTTTTAAGCTTTCGAGCCGGAAGCCGGACAAAGAGCACCCTTACGGACACGGGCGCTATGAGTATTTGGCGGGGCTTTTTGTTTCGGTCTTTATCATGGTGGTGGGTGTTGAGATTTTCCGCTCATCCCTGGAGAAGATTCTGAATCCGACACCAGTTGAGTACACCTTGCTGAGCGTGGCGATTTTGTTGTATTCGATTTTGCTGAAGTTTTGGCTGATGCGTTTTTATACGAAGATTGGAACCCGGATTAAGTCGAACACGGTGATCGCAACAGCGGCAGATAGCCGTAATGATGTCCTGACGACTTCGGCTGTTTTGCTTGCGGCAGTAATTACCCAGTTTAGCGGTGTGAATCTGGATGGCTGGATGGGTATGGTCGTGGCGATTTTTATTATCTTCAATGGCTTTGGCTTGATTGGGGAGACGGTGGATCCGATTCTGGGGCAAGCGCCAGATGAGGAGCTGGTGGCCTCGGTACAGGCGAAGATTATGAGTTATCCGGGGGTCTTAGGCACCCACGATCTTCGCATCCATGATTATGGTCCGACGAGACGTTATGGTTCGGTGGATGTGGAGCTTGCGGCGCATTTGAATGGTTTGCAAGCGCATGAGATTACGGACCTGATTGAGCGAGAAATTTTTAAGGAAGATGGGATCTTACTGACGGTTCATTATGATCCAATTGTTGTGGAGGTGGATCCGGAGGTCTTAGATCCAGACAAGATTGATCCGGAGACGGTGCCCCCGCACGAAGTGAATGCAATGCGGCTCGCGGTGGTTCGACAGTGGCTGATGGATGAAGTGAAGCATATTGATGAAGATCTCAGTGTGCACGATGTAAGAATGGAGCCCGAGCAAGGGGAGACGAAAATCTACTTCGACTGCGTGCGGCCGGAGCATTTGGATGTGAGTGATGATGAGTTGGTTTTCCGGGTACAGGAGCGGGTGCGGAAGATAAATCCGGACTATCGCTTGGTGATTCACGTGGAATCCTTTGCTCCGGCAAGTGAGGAGGCGTAAGGAAAGCGCTCACGAGGGAGGCGTCGTAAAGGCAATCACGACGGCGGCTCATATAGGCCTTGACGAGGGGATCGGTTTCGGCTCTTTGCCAGGCAAATTTGTTTTCTCCAAGTAAGTTTCCTTTTTTTCGTAAGGATTCTATATCGTATCGCTGGATTTGAAGAGACCTCGCTGTTTTTTCATGTATAATAGACCCAAGTATAAGGCGAAGGACAAAGGGATGCACAAGAAGGGTTTGTTCATTACGATCGAGGGGATCGACGGAGCTGGTAAAGGCACACAAGTTCGTTTCTTAGAATCGTATATGAAGGAGAGAGGAATTGATTTCTTATCCCTCCGTGAACCCGGCGGAACGTCCATCGGTGAACAGATTCGCGAGATTCTTCTGGTGAAGGAGAATCCGGAGATGTGTCCCGAAACGGAGCTTCTGCTCTTTGCAGCGGCCAGAGCGCAACTGGTGCGTGAGGTGATTGTACCGGCACTGGACCTAGGAAAATGGGTCCTCTGTGATCGCTTCTATGATTCGACTTTGGCCTACCAAGCAGGTGGACGAGGCCTGGATCGTAGGATGGTGGAACAGTCGATTGACCTAGCCAGAGGTGATTTGGAACCTGACCTGACCTTTTACTTGGACCTTGATCCGGATGAGGCCGGAAACCGGCGCCGAAACCGCGAGGCGGAGGCAGGGGCCCAGGCGGATCGGATTGAGCGTGAAGGCTTGGCCTTTACGAAGCGAGTGCGAGAGATGTATCTCGAGCTCGCCAGGGAGAAGAAGAGAATCGTTACGATCGACGGGACTTTGGATCCGGATACGATCGGGGAGATGATAAGACGGACTTTGGAGCCGATAGTGAGCACTGCGACAGGAGGCATGTAGCATGAAACTTATTTATTCCATAGTGCATGATGAGGATAGCCCACGCGTCATGGCAGAACTGAATAAGGCGGGATTTCGCGTCACGAAGCTGAATTCGTCCGGCGGTTTCCTCCGCTCAGGGAATACGACGCTTATGACGGTGGTAGAGGATGAGGAAGTGAAGTCTGCGCTGGACATCATCCGCAAGTTCTCGAGCTCACGTAAGGCGGCTGTCAATACGAATGTCACGCCATCTGCAGCCGGCGGCTCCTATGTACCCTATCCTGTTGAAGTGAATATTGGCGGGGCAACCGTTTTTATAACGAACGTAGAATATTTTGAGAAAATGTAACCAATTTACTGACCTAGCCGGGCCTTCCGGTCTCAAGAGGCAACTTTCGTCGCTTGTGTTCGAGAACCGGACACAAACGGTGGTGCTGACGGGGCCGAAGGGGAGCGGCAAATATTCTTGCGCGCTGAGCTTGGCAGCGGCCTGGCTCTGTGAGCAACCGACGGAGCATGGCGCTTGTGGCGTCTGCCCGTCTTGTCGTTATTTTGCCTCAGAAACGCACCCGGACTACATTGAGATCTTGCCGGAAGAAGAGGACAAGACGATTCCGATCGATGTGATTCGCGCCCGAATCCATGCGGAGATTGCCATGTCGCCGCAAATTGGAAAACGGCGTGTCTGGGTCTTAGATGGCGACCAAATTCAAGAGAGTTCGCAGAATTCCTTGCTGAAAGTGCTGGAGGAACCGCCGGCTTTTGCTCGTTTTATCGTGACGGTGACGGATCAGGCGAGGCTCTTGCCGACCTTGATTTCCAGAGCGACGGTGATCCCGATTCCGCGTCTTGCCGATGAGGCACTGAAACAAGTACTTCTGCAAGGCGGTGTAGAAAATGTGGAGGCGGCGGCTTTGGCCATCACCTTTGCGAGGGGCTTACCCGGTTTAGCGCTGGAATTGGCGAAGGGGGAGACCTACCCGGAGATCCGCCGAAGCAGCCTCGAGTGGCTTACGTCTTTCCCGGACCACGATGTGGATGTGTTGCTGACGGATGACTTCCGTTTTTTTGAGGAGCATAAAACCGAAGTGGATACGGTCCTGCTCTTCCTGCAGAGTTTTATCCGGGATCTGGCGGTTCTGGGTTCCGGTGTTTCGGGGGCGCATTTGATGCACAAGGATTTGGCCGGGGAGCTGGGGCGAC
>CAZCLL010000025.1:5986-12982 GCA_964499555.1 uncultured Fastidiosipila sp. | reverse complement strand
GCCGCATGCTTTTGTTACTGAGAGAGGAGACTTCGAATGTCCGGAACGTGTGACATCCGTTTCCGAGATGGTGCGAGAACGTACCGTTTCGACCCCGGCACCTTGCAATTGAAGGTGGGGGATAAAGTGATTGCTGATACTGCGCAGGGGAGGGAGCTGGGGATTGTGTCCTCTGCGAAACGCCCGGTGACCCCACAAGAGAAGGACATTTCGTTCCGCAAGATTTTGCGTGTGGCGAGTCCGGAAGACCTTGCGATTTATGAGGCAAATTTGGCGGAGGAGAAGGAAGCGTTCCGCGTCTGCCGCGACATGATTGATAATCACGGGCTGGAGATGAATCTTTTGGCTGCGGAGTATACGATTGAGGACCGCAAATTGCTCTTCTTCTTTACTGCGGATGGTCGTGTGGATTTCCGCGATTTGGTGCGTGATTTGGCGTCTTACTTCCGGGTGCGCATTGAGCTTCGCCAAATTGGGGTTCGTGATGACGCGAAAAAGAATGGCGGCATGGGGATTTGCGGGCGCGAGCTCTGCTGTTCTTCGTGGATGAATGCTTTTGTGCCGGTTTCGATCCGCATGGCGAAGGACCAGAACATTTCCATGAACCCAACGAAGGTCAGCGGGATGTGCGGCCGCCTTCTTTGCTGCTTGAATTACGAGCATGAGATGTATAAGACGAACCGGAAGCTTTTGCCAAAGGTGGGGGTTTCGCTGAATGCACCGGAGGGCCGGGCGAAAGTGGTTTCGCTGGATATCCCGGGGCTCAAGGTGACTTTGCTCCCGGAGCAGCCCGACGGATCGTACGGCCCGCAATACGTGGTGCCGGCGGAGGTTCTGGGCTACGGTGAGAAACGACGCAGCCTGCTTCTGGAAGAAGCGCGCGAAATTTCTGCACAGAATCTTTCTAGGGAAGATGATTCGGTGAAGGTTCCGGGGGGTGGTGCTGGTTCTGGTTCTGGTGCTGGGTCTGGTTCTGGTGGGGCTGGTTTTGGTTCTGGTGGGGCTGGTGGGTCTGGTTCTGGTGGGGCTGTTGGGTCTGGTTCTGCTGGGGCTGGGTCTGGTGGGTCGGTTGACGCTTCCGCTTCGCATGCTGTTACGTCTGCTGACGCTCCCGTTCCGCATCACGGTGGCCACGAGGGCTGCCAGGGCAAGCACAATTGTCCCAAAAAGAAGCCGGAGATCGACCGCGAGCATGCCGAACTGGTTTCATCTGCAGATCCGAGTGAGTTAGGTGGTGCAGAGGCGGGTTCTCCTGAGGCTGTTGTGGATTCGGCTGGATCAAAGGCTTCACAGATCCCAGAGACTTCAGAGGCTTCAGAGGCTTCAGAGGCCTCGCAGTCTTCAGAGGCCAAAGCTTCCGCCAACAAGCCCCGGCGCGCTGCTTCTGGCCGAGGTGGAAGAGGCAGAGGGCGATCTAGAAATGCCGGAGGGCCGGCACAAGAAGAAGGGACGGCCCGTAAACCTCGCTACATTATTGATTCTGGCGATGGTGGCCAGGGCGCAGGCGACCGGAGCTAGGTAACGGATAACTGTAACGTTTATGGCGGAGTGAACTCTTGGGTTGCTCCGCTTTTTGGTCTTGTTTTAGTGATTATAAGTATAGAGGTGAGTAAAATTAAAACATAACTAGTTAAAGTGGTCAGGATACGCAGCAATCCAAGAATTCGCTTGGCCTATTGGGGTGAAGGGCTGGTAAACAAGCTTGAAATTCTCTTTATCGGGATGTTTTTGGGTGTTTTCGGGAAAATACAGCTAAATATAATATATTAAACTTGGATTCCTGCAGATCCTGACCAGGGTGATATGTTGTGTATGGGAGGGGGGAGCCGCAATTCTAGATTTAAGCGAAAATCAACACGATACTTTGGGTGGACTTTACTGATGAGCTCTTCTGATCCCGGATTTAATCGAAAATCAACACGATACTTTGGGTGGACTTTACTGATGAGCTCTTCTGATTCCGGATTTAATCGAATATCAACACGACACTTTCGGTTGACATTGTTGTTGAGCCCTTCTGATTCCGGATTTAATCGAAAATCAACACGATACTTTGGGTGGACTTTACTGATGAGCTCTTCTGATTCCGGATTTAATCGAAAATCAACACGACACTTTCGGTTGACATTGCTGTTGAGCCCCTCTGATTCCGGATTTAATCGAAAATCAACACGATATCCGAGATGGTATATCGATTTTTGCTTCGGCTATCACATTATGCTCAGCCAGCGGCCTAGAAGAACCATGGGTCGGCGGAAATCGAGTAGAACTTACAGCCAATACAAGATTTTCATCCGCTACTCATAAAATCAACTACGAGAGTGACTACCGCACACAATAAACTTGCCGCTAGTAATGAGCTACCTGCTACGCAGGCAGTTGGATGCGGTTGAAATTCTTGTATCCGTCTGCTGTTCTGGCTGATATCCACAGCGGTGAGTGTGTTCGATACTCCAAGTGATGCGGTGGATGATAATCCTTGCGTTGATTAGATGTTTTTGGCGGAAGGGACTCTTGTGTTCGATGCGTGTTCGGGTGATATCCCCTAGATTCTAGTGCTTATTAGGCAGCAAGTTGGGGAAAATAGATATATAACAAGATGAAGTGGACAAATCTCGTCTCGATCCAAGCTGGCGACGAGTTTGGGAGGGAAATTGGGAGCGAAGAGGCTCCAAAACGCCCCGATGGGGCTTTTGGGGGGGATTTCGAGAGAATTCTGCAAAAGGTAATATGGTAAACTCGGCTCGAGACGTGTTTTGTCCATATAAGTAATTATGTTTGTTTTTGTGTGAACCTCATGGTCTATTTCTTTGTCTATTATGAGTATGTACGTCGTTTTTTTATGGATATTGTGAGCGGATGAAAAACAAGTTCCGAAGTCAATCAAAATAAAATGAGAAATAGTAGATAGAACATGTAAATGTTTAGAAGAGTTCATGAGGAGCAGTAAGTACAGCCATTCGTTGCTCCAATAGCACACCTAGAAATAAGCAAATAGGGGAGGTTATTGCGCCTGCCACCGTCATTTCCGCCACTTCCATTGACGTCAACCAACCATTCCCGCCATTGTCATCGACGCCAACCAACCAATCTCAAATACCACAAACACCACTACCGCTGCCCTTGTGATTACTGTCATTGATTCTAGACGTTGCTCATGGTAGGATTTAGGCATCTTACATATAGGAGGATTTTGTCATGGCTCATGTAATTTCTGACGAGTGCATTTCTTGCGGTTCTTGCGAGAGTGAATGCCCCACCGAGGCCATTTCGGCAGGTGATACCCAATACGTGATCGACGCTGATCTTTGTATTGACTGTGGATCTTGTGTTGCAGTTTGCCCGACATCGGCCATTAGCGAGGCGTAATCCCCGACTAATTTTTTGATTCAAGCAAACAGAGAAATTTCCGCTCGACCCGAGCGGAAATTTTGCGTTAGGGGATCTTTTTTGAAAAAGGAATGGGGAGCGGCGCGGAAGTAAAGCGAAGGCCATTCTATTTATGGTAAAGTAATAGAAATCAAGTGCGAGGGGAGGTACGCCTCCCTGATTTTTGCCCTGATTACAGAAGGGATCAAGCCAGCTGTATGAGAAATCAGCAAGAGAAAAAGTCTCCGTCGCCACAGCCGCCACAGGCGCTTCAGACGAAGCATAATCGCAAGGCGCAGAGCGCTGGAGCCTACACCGGCATCATGGCCATGTATATGTTTGCCACGGTGATGGCGAAGCTGTTGGGCTTTGGTCGAGAAATTTTTATTGTCGACCGTTTCAGTTATGGGGCGGTTTCCGATGGCTATATTTTGGGCTATGCGATCCCGGATTTGGTGTATAGGCTTCTGGTCGGCGGGGCGGTGACGGCCGCCGTGACCCCGGTCTTGTCGAGCGCTATTGAACGGGATGAAGAGCATAAGGTTTGGCGGCCGATCTCGACGTTCTATACGGTAATTTTGCTGGCGTCTTTTGCCCTCTTGACTTTGGGGGAGATATTCTCTGGAGACCTGATCGCCTTCTTGAATCCGGGCAAATCGGCTGAAGTCCTGAGTATCGCTTCAGCCACGTCGAAGGTGATTTTCCTCCAGACCTTTTTCTTCATTTTAATTGCCATTATTAACTCGATTCTGTCGGCGAATAAGGTTTTTGGCTTGCCGGTTTTTGGTGATTCGATTTACAATTTCTTCTGCCTTCTGGCGATTATTTTCTTGGGTGCGCCGACGAAACAAGGAGCCGTGAATGTCTCATGGGGTGTCGTTTTTGCCGCCCTTTGCTACTTCCTTTACATGGCTTATTTTGCCAAACCCTATGTCCGGAATTTCCGGCCGAACCTCGATATCAAGCATCCTGTGTTTCACCGGATCCTGCGGCTTGCTTTGCCCAGCCTGATTGCCGATACGGTCATACAGGTGAACGTCATTGTCCAGCAGAGTTTCGCAGATCAGTTTGTTGGGGCGATTACGAGCCTGCGGAACTCGCAGACCCTGTATAACCTCCCTTATCAGATTATTGTCTCGGCGATTGGGCCTATGCTGCTGCCGAATATCAGCGGCTTTTTGGCTAGGGGGGCGAATAAAGAAGCCTCGCGCTTCTTCAGCACCTCGTTGCGCAGTATGCTCTTTATGGTTTTTCCTTTTGTCATTCTTTTTGCGGTCTGTGCGGCAGATACTGTGCGCGCCGTCTACCAGTGGAACCAGGCCACGTACACGGATGCGAATGTGCAAGCGACGGCGAGCCTACTGCAGATGTATGCGATCAATATGCTTTTGCAGTCGGTTATTTACTTCATTAACCAAGCCTTCTACGCCCGCCAAAAGAGCTGGATTGCCCTTGTAACCTCGACTTTGACTATCATGCTGAATCCGGTTTTCAGCTGGTTTTATATCAACGTTTTGGGGCTCGGCCTGCAATCGCTCACCATGGCGACCGTTTCCTATAACCTCGTCATCTTGCTCGTGTCTTACAATCTCATGAAGCGCCAAGTGCCGGAAATCCGCATCGGCCGCATGGGTCCCTTCATCGTGACGGGCCTGGTCGCGGGCTTCCTCTCGTTTGCTGTGCTCGTCTTGATGAGAAGTGCGATGACGGTTCCGGAAGGCAAACTCCTCCAGCTCGTGCAGTATGGTTTCTATGCCCTAGGCGGGATTGGCAGTTACTTCCTCGCCGGTCTGGCGCTCCGCATGCCGGAAGCGCAGGTGGTGATTCGCATGTTCACCTCCTTCCGCGATCGTTTCAGGAGGAAGAGCGCATGATTCCCGGTTCTTGGCCAAAGCCGCCTGATCTACTTTCGCAAGTGGAAGCAATGGGTGCTGTGCGTGAGCCTTTAGGCAGAAATGACTTGGCCATCTTCCAGCTTCCGGATTCGTTCCGCTTCGGCGAAGAGCAAGTTTGTCTAGCCCACTTTGCCGCAGAACAAGTGACCCCGAGGCGTAGACTTCTGTCGGCTCGAGGCGAGGAGCCCTTGCGCATTTTGGATCCGGGCAGTGGGTCCGGAATCTTAACGCTCCTTTTATCGGCCCTGATTCCGGGAAGCCGAGGCTTGGCGATTGAGATTATGGAGCGCCCTTTTACGCTTCTTCAAGCGAACCTTGGCCTGAACGGCTTGAGCACACGTTTTCGCGCAGAAAACTTGGATTTGAGGGCTTTGGCCAGAGACGGGATTCCTGAAGCGCTCGAGCCAGGAACTATGGACTTAGTGGTGTCGAACCCGCCGTACTTCTTGCCCGGGACCGGCCCGGAACGCGACGAATCGACCGAGGGGGCAAGAGAAATTGCTGTGGCGCGGGAGGAGCGGCTGGTGACGCTGGAAGAAACAGTTGAAGTCGCCGCAAAGTTCTTGAAACCCGGCGGCATCTTAACGATGCTCCACCGCCCCTTGCGCTTGCCGGATGTGTTTCGGGCGCTTGAGGCCAAGGGTCTTGCGGTGACGAAACTTCGCGCCATGACGCCGCATGCCGGGGATAAACCCTCTGCCTTCTTGCTCGCTGCGAAGAAGCAAGCCCAGGCGGGCTTCACCTGGCAGCGTGACTTGGTGATTCGCCATGCGGACGGAAGTTATACGGACGAAGTCGATCATTACTACTGGGAGTCTGACCATGACTGAGCCAGCGAATGTGGATCTTCAGGAGATTGCCCAGCGTTTGACGGAGCTTTTGGAACGGGAGAAGCCTGTGCCCGGCCAGCTCTATTTGGTGGGCACCCCTCTGGGGAATCGCGCGGATCTTTCGCCTCGCGCGCTGGGCATTCTGGCGCAAGTCGACTTGATTGCGGCAGAGGATACGCGGCATTCAGGCGAGCTCCTTTCGTATTATGGGGTGAAAAATCGCTACATCAGTTACCATGAACATAATGCCAAAGAGCGCATTCCGGAGCTTGCCGCTGCCCTTCGAGACGGGCAGTCGATTGCCTTAATAACGGATGCCGGGATGCCTTCGATTTCGGATCCGGGCCAGCTTCTCGTGGATGCGTGTCTGGCCCAAGGGCTTGTGGTCAAAGTAGTGCCGGGACCATCGGCGGGGATTTCGGCTTTGGCCTTGAGTGGCTTGCCGAGTGAGGATTTTCGTTTCGTAGGTTTCTTGCCGGTGAAAGGCAAAGCGCGCCAGGAGGCTTTGGCAAGCCTTGCTGAATTCAAGGGCACGACGATTCTCTATGAAGCGCCGCACCGACTTGTGAAAACTCTGGAGGAATTGGTGGCAGGCGGCTTTGGCCGAAGAAAGCTTGCGGTCTGCCGGGAACTGACGAAACAGTATGAAGAGGTTGTGCGGGGCGATGTTGTGGCGATGCTGGCGCATTTTGAGGCCCAGGCGCCGCGGGGCGAGTTTGTGCTGGTGCTGGCGGGCCCTACGGCGGAGGAAGCGGCAGAGGCGCTGGAGCAAACGAGCCTAGACCTCGAGGCGGAGATCGCCCTGGCGATTCGGCAGGGGCTCAGTAATCGGGATATTATGGAGCAGGTGGCGGAGCGTTCGCCCTTGAGCCGAAATGAACTGAAGAAATTGATTTTGCGCC
>CAZCLL010000025.1:0-5976 GCA_964499555.1 uncultured Fastidiosipila sp. | reverse complement strand
GACGGGGCATTTATCTCTAGTATCGAAGTGTTGCGAAATTTACCCGCAAAGGAGTATCTATGGTAGCAAAAAAAGCGAAAACGAAGAAAAGCAGACCGCGCCGTCGCCTGCTCTTTCTCTCCTTTTTGATTCCGTTTAGTATCTTGCTTTTGTCATACTTTATTATGCAATTTTGGCCGGTGGGGGATCGCTCGCCGCTGACGATCGATCTCTACCACCAATATGCTTCGTTCATCACGGAGTTCCGCCGGAAAGTGATGGAGGGACAGAGCCTTTTCTATAGCTGGACGGTGGGGCTCGGCACGAATTTCTGGGCGCTCATGGCCTACTATGCGGCCTCGCCTTTGAATTTGTTTTTGGTGTTCTTTCCCCCGGACCACATTACAGAAGCCGTTACCTTCTTGATCGTCACGAAGATCGGCCTTTCCGGCCTGACTTTTGCGAGCCTTCTGAGCTACGGCCTCGCATCGGACGGTCTCTTCACGATTCGATCGAAGGAGCGCAAGAAGGATTGCACCAGCGAGGACCTCGGGACCGACGCCGTGATTGTCGCCCTGTCGACGGCTTATGCGCTTTGTTCCTTCAACCTGGCCTTCAGTTGGGACATTATGTGGCTCGACGTCATCGTCCTTTTGCCCCTGGTCATTCTGGGCCTCCACAAGCTCATTCGCGAGCAGAAGTTCGCGATGTACACGCTGAGCTTGGCGGCGTCGCTCTTCATTAATTACTACATTGCCTTCTTCGTCTGCATTTTCACGGGGCTTTACTTCTTCGTGAGTTTCTTGTCGGCCAAAGCCGCCGAAGACGAATCCTTGGGTCGCCGCGAGTCTTCTCTCTTGAATGGGGAGAAGGTGTATTTTGAGCCTGCGGCTGACGCTTCAGCGCCGCGGATCCGGTTCTGGTCGACCGCCCTGCGATTTGCTTTTTTTACTTTGTTGGCGGTCGCCATCAGCGCGATTTTGCTTCTGCCGACGGCGCTTTCTTTGCAAGATACGTCAGCCGCAGGCGATGCTTTTCCGACGACGTTGAGCCTTCGTTTCAGTCTCTTTGATTTCTTGACGCAGCAATTGATGAACATCCCGCCTTCGATTCGCGGCGGTTTGCCAAATGTGTATAACGGGCTTTTGGTTTTTGTTTTTGTGCCGCTCTACATTGCGTCGCAGCGGATTTCGCTCAAAGAGAAGTTGCCGAATTTGTTGCTTCTGGCCTTCTTGTTCATCAGCTTCAATTTAAATGCGCTGGATTTCATCTGGCATGGATTGCATTATCCGAACCAGTTGCCGTATCGCTATTCGTTCTTGTTTAGTTTCTTGATTCTGCTGATTGTGTTCCGGACGCTGACGGTGATTCGGGAATTTTCGGCGCGGAGTCTCGTTTTGTGTGCAGGTTTCGGGATCGCGTTCACCATTCTTGCCGAAGAGCTGAATGGTGACCTCTTGCAGCATGGATATGCCTATCTCAATATTATTTTCTTCCTAATTTATCTCATGCTTTTAGCCGTAATTTGGAAGCCGGGCTATTTCCGCACGGCGGCGCTTTTACTGGCTGTGGTCATGGTGGGTGAGCTCACGGTGAATACGATCGTTACGGTGGCCAAAATCGCTGAGAAAGAAGTCTACACCTCCCGCAGTGCCTTCATTGAAGGGATGGATGAGATCAAGACCTTGACGGATTTGGCGAAAGAACGTGAAGACGGCGACTTCTATCGCTTGGAAATTCTGCCAGCGAAAACCACCAATGACGGCGCGCTTTACGGCTACCCGGGCTTCACGCTCTTCTCTTCGACAAGCCGTGAAGCGACGGCTCGCCTTTTCCGCCGTCTGGGTTACCACGGGAACAATATTAATAGCTATAAATATGTGGCTTCGACGCCAGTCGGAAACTCCCTCTTTGGCCTAAAGTACCTGATCTTGAAGAACGGTGAGACTCGCGACATCGCCCTCCAAGAGGTGGCCAAAGAAGGCGGTATGACGCTCTACGAAAATCCTTACGCCATTGAGCTGGGCCTTGTGGCTGACCCGTCCTTCCTGAATTGGAACGGCACCTACAGCAATCCTTTCCAGGAATGGAATGACCTCGTGACTTCGATGGACAATTCGGAGGATCTGTTCGTCCCTATTTTGCCGACGGTCCTGACCGGTGCGAACTATCAGCCGTCCACTGGGGATGCTCGCACCGGCTTGCGTTTCGTTCCGGAAAACCGCAGCAATTCTACCCTTATGAATCTGGAGATTCGGATCGAGGAGGACAGCTATCTCTATTTTGCGCTGAATACGTCGAAGTCTACGAATGTCAAAATCAGCGTTTCGAGTGTCGGGACCTCGGATTCGGAGGACAGCCCTTCGCCGGATACGATCCCTGAACCTACCGTTGCTATGAACGAAAGTCGCTCGATCCACTGGCTAGAAACCTTTGATGTCGGCTATGTCAGGGCCGGCGATGTGGTGTCCTTGTCTTTTGACCAGACGCAGGACAATGCCGCCGATGTGACGGTTTATGCGGCGACGATGGACAAAGACCAATATGAAGCCCAAATGCTGGCGCTAAAAGCGCGCGAACTCGACGTGACCACCTGGGAGGCGGATTACATTTCGGCCAATTATGAGGCGGATGGCCCCGGTTTGATTTACCTGTCAATTCCTTATGACAGTTCTTGGGAAGCAAAGATCGATGGGCGCGCGGTTGAGACGACGTCCATTGCAGAAACAGCCCTCTTGGCTGTTGCGACGGAGGCCGGCTCGCATACCTTGGAGCTTACCTTCCGCCCGCGCGGCATTGTGCCGGGCACCATCTTAACGATTTCCGGCCTATTGGTCTTGGCCCTCCTGATCTTCGATGAGAAGAAATTCAAACCGGCCCGAGTAGAGCGGCGGCGCGCCGCCCGCGCCGAAAGACTAGCGCAAAAAGCCGCCGCCCGCGAAGCGGCCACTTCAGAAGTGGGAACAGCGCAGCAAGCCTCTGGCGTGCGGCCCTTAGATACCAATTTGGTCAAGCAGGGCGAGGCGGCTGCCTCGGAAACTCCTCCGGAAGCAGATGGCCAAGAGGCTGCCGCAAGTGCCGAGCCCAAAGCTGCCGAAAGCAAGAAAGAAGATTTGGCGTGAGAAGGGTTGACGGCGGCTTTGGCCGAACGAACTTGAAATGAGAAAAAGCGAGAATAAGAGACTTAGAGCGAGAAAAACGAAGGACCAGTTCGCTATTTAAATTTATGCTTGACAAGCCTTGAGAAGGTGCTACAATAAGCAGGCATTTGCGCCCCTATGCTTTTGTTTGGGCGGGGACGATGATTTGTTGATAATTTTGGAGGAAGCACGAACATGAGCACCTATGTTGCGAAGGCCTCTGAGATCACTCGTAAATGGTATGTCGTTGATGCTGAAGGGAAGACCCTTGGCAGACTGGCTACGGAAATTGCGATGGTCTTGATGGGCAAGAAGAAAGCTGAATATACCCCTTTCCTGGATACTGGCGATTTCGTTATCGTTGTGAACGCGGAGAAGATTGTCCTTACCGGCAAGAAGTGGGATCAGAAAATGTACCGTTACCACACGGGCTATCCCGGCGGTTTGAAGGAGATCAAGTACTCGGATCTTCGTCAGAGAAAGCCTGAGAAGATGCTGGAGCAAGCCGTGAAGGGCATGCTGCCGAAGAATTCTCTCGGCCGTCAGATGATCAAGAAGCTCAAGGTCTATGCAGGCCCGACGCACGATCATCAAGCGCAACAGCCTGAAGTTCTGGATATTTAAGGGGGATCGCACGAGATGAAGTCCACTACAATGAAGGCCCCTAAGGGTCAGGTTTATTTTTATGGTACCGGGCGTCGTAAGGAAGCCGTTGCTGCTGTCCGCATGCTGCCGGGTGATGGCCAGATCACTGTCAATGGCAAAGGCCTCGAGGAATATTTCCCACTAGGCACCCTTCGCCTGATCGTGAACCAGCCTTTGGAAGTCACCGCTACAACCGGCAAATTTGACATCATTGTCAAAGTGACCGGCGGCGGCATTGCCGGCCAAGCCGGTGCTGTCCGTCACGGCATTGCAAACGCTTTGCTTGCTGCTGACAGCGAAGCCTATCGCGCTTCCCTGAAGGATGCCGGTCTCTTGACCCGCGACTCCCGCATGAAAGAGCGTAAGAAATACGGTCTCAAGAAGGCTCGTAAGGCCAGCCAGTTCTCCAAGCGTTAAGCTTCTGGGGATTCCCTCAGGATCTATTTCAACACCCACAAAGACTTGGTCACACAGTCTATATCACCCGTTGGTCCTTGCGGACCAGCGGGTTTTTTGATGGAAGTGTGGGATTTGTGTTCGGTATCAAGTGTTTTATTGCGTGTTGTCTTGCATTTTCAATGTCCGGCTAGTTATGGCGAGCTCTGGATGGTTCTGGCGAGCTCTGATCAGTTCACTTTCAGACAAATCAACCCAATATTCATTGTCTACCTCAACCGTCGTGTTGATTTTCGATTAAATCCGGGATCTTGAGGCCCGAACAGCAAAGACCACCTCAAATATCGTGTTGATTTTCGCTTAAATCCGGGATCTAGGCACCCCAACAGCAAAGACCACCTCAAATATCGTGTTGATTTTCGCTTAAATCCGGGATCTAGGCACCCCAACAGCAAAGACCACCTCAAACATCGTGTTGATTTTCGACTAAATCCGGGATCTAGGCACCCAAACACTAAAGGCCATCTCAAGTGTCGTGTTGATTTTCGATTAAATCCGGGATTTAGGCACCCAAACACTAAAGACCACCTCAATCATCGTGTTGACTTTCGATTAAATCCGGGATTGCAAGCGAAGAGGAGTGGAAAGAATAAACCTCGCCAAAACACTCTCTGACTTTTACAGTTTGCAATGCGAATAAACGCCGTCGAAGCCCGAAATTTGGGGCTTCACAGACTTTTGGATTTTGTAAAGAGTTTCGTACTATTTTCATGGAGCACCAACAGTATGGATGAACCGTGAAGTAAGGGATATCACCCTGACTGACAGACGGAAACAAGATTGACTACCGCTCAATTAAAAATAAATGTCAAGAGTTACCTCCGCTCCATATCGCGGAACATGAACTCAGTGCAAAAATGGCAAGGACAGGATGAACTCAAAATAAGCAATGCTTTCTTTTATGGGAGAGGCTGTGTTTAGGAGTTGTCAGATGCCGCTGGTTTTAAACAGCAACGCCAGTGCTTCGAAGTTATGGCGGAAGTATATCTTGTATCGGTGCACACTCCGGTAGATATCCCTTTTTTCCAGTACCTGCGAGGCAGCGAGAAAGAAAAATAAATAGGTAACTAGTTAATATGGTCAGGATCCGTCGTTATCCATGAATCTTCTGGGGAAACCGGTGTTGAGTAACTTGAAACAGAGGAAATCCCCTCAATCGGGACCCTTTACCACCTGTTTTCCCGAAAATGAAGCCTTAAGTAATATGTTAAGTATGGACAGCGACAGATCCTGACCACCATGACTTATTATGTAACAACGAGAAACCGTCTCAAGCAATTCACGACTCAGTTAATGCCAATCCTAGGGCTAAACGAATGAAGGAAATGTATAATCATCAAAGAAAATACAAGCCAGCAACTGGCTGAAGCGGATCAGCACTTGATACCAGCGATCTAGCAATATGAAAGATAAAAAGATGAATGATATGACCCAAAATCAAGCACAAGCCTATACTTTGCGCTTCATAAGTCCCGATGAGGAAGCGACGCGGATTATTGCTTCCAGCCTTGCCGGCGTTTTGGAATCCGGATTGGTCATAACGTTGGACGGCGAGCTTGGTGCCGGCAAAACCAATTTTGTCCGCGGCTTGGCTGAAGGCCTTGGCCTAGCCACGGACTATGTTTCTAGCCCGACCTTCACGATTGTCCAAGAATATGAAGATTTCCGGGAAGATGAAGACGGGCAAGAATCAATAGTCAACAAGGATCTTCCCCATGTCACACCCACCCCCCCCAACACACCCAAAACCCCCAAC
>CAZCLL010000024.1:16133-22594 GCA_964499555.1 uncultured Fastidiosipila sp. | reverse complement strand
AGCGTCTGACTACGGATCAGAAGGTTGTGGATTCGAGCTCTGCCGGGCGCACCATAAGATAAGAAACTCGCAAGTACCCTCTTGTGAGTTTTTTTCTTTTTACCCGACTCTTTATTCCTTCCCCACCTGAAAACGCAGGGCAAAAGTGTACGCCTCAGCATCTTCCTCCGGAAAAAGGAAGTCAAACCCCATATCCTCGAAGCCCTGATACGTGCACGTGCTACTGATCTCGAGACCCGCTTCCGAGAAATGAAAGTCCCGAAAACGATTTTGCTCAATCAGGCTAGCGATGCGTTCCGGCACACCCGAGAACAAGCCCACTTCCTCCTCGGCCCCGGCGAGCGCTAGTGAAGAGAGGAACATGACATCATCATACGATGCCACCCAGGCCTCTTCATCCCCGGTAAATTCAGCCTCAATGGCAAAAGACACAGCGGCCACCCGATCGCCTTCCAGTGAAAACGAGAATTCCGGCCGCTCCTCATAGCCCAAAGAAATGTAATAGCTTCCTGAGTTTTCTTTTTCCACCCACTGCCCCTGATCATCAAGGACGAAATTCCCCTCATCCACACCGAAATACCGCTGATAATAGCGATAGTTCTCCGCAAACTCCGCCACAGTCAGAGACCCCCGCTTAGGAGGCAGCAATTGCGCCGCAAAGACCAGCACGAGGACAGCAAACAGGAGAGCCAAGGCCGCAAAATAGTACACACCTCGTCTTGCCTTCGTATCTTGGATCAGGTAAGTCAGATCGTAGTCCCAGGGCTGGTTCTCCCCTTCCGTGCAACGTTTGTAACTTTGCCAAAGCCGCCACCAGCTATAAATCGGGATCATATAGCCCATCCCTTGTCCAATGACGCCAATCACTCGTTCCATGGCTTCGCCATAGGAGAGCTTTTGTCCATCAGACGTTTCAAGGCGCAAGCCAAAGATCGCTTTTCCCGGTGTCGTTCCACTTACCGAGAGCCAAAGAGGCTCAAACACGAGAAGTAAAAGGATCGTCACGACCGTATCCAACAGATTGCCACCCGGGCCACGCGTGGTCAGATTGACCCGAAAGACAAAAGCCAGAAGAGAAGCCCACAAAACAGAGTATAGAGAAAGATCAAAGGATCTTGCCAAATAGCGACGCCAAGGATGAAACACTTGCCCAAGCTTGTCGCTTGCCGGCACCTCGTAGTGTCTTTCAACCAACGAAGAAGATATCCCTTCGCCAGCTAAGTATTTCTTCGCATCCAAGCGGTCGAAGGAAACATTTTCCTCTTTGATAGCTAGGCAAATTGCACGGGCATCTGTGACTTCTTGATTCTCTCGTTCTAATTTACGGGCTTGCTCAGACAAGGTTTCTACTAAGTTCTTGTTCTTATGCTGGAGTTCTTTGATTTCCTCTAAAGAAATTCGAAGGCTACGCAAGAGCTTAATGCGCAACAAGATCTGGAGATCCTCTTCAGAATACTCACGATAGCCATTCGCTAAGCGCGGAGGCGAGAGAAAACCTTCACGCTCATAGAAGCGGATATTGGCTCGATCCATCCCGGATAACTTTTCCATCTCACCGATCTTCACGACACATCACCTTCCCTAATTCGTTTGGCACTAGCACCATGCTAAACGATAAAGTCAGTTCACAGTCAAGCGTAGTGAAGAAAATTTCGTTTAATAAAGGAAAAGTCGGACAGAAAGCGACTTAGTTCTGCTCTCCGGCAGAATGTTCCCCATTGGATTCAGGGCTAGCTCCCTCTTGCGCAAGTTGCTCTCTGCGCGTGTCGAGCAAGCCCTGCATTTCGTCCAAGTCCGCTGAGGTGGCTAACGAGCGTAAAAAACTTCTACAGGTTGAGCGATATTGCAAATATTTAGCATGTTCCTTATTCTTCTGACGCCAACGCTTATCGGCTTCCGGGTTATACACAGCTTTTCTTTTAATCATAATGCCTTCCACTAGTTAAAATGATTTGTACCTTAGTGTAGCAATGATTGATTCAATAAAGAATGAACATTTCACTTTACGAACAAATTCAAGAAAAAATGTCGCCCAATGGGCGGAAACGACTAACTCTCCGTAGGAAGCGTTTCCGATGCTGAAGTCTCCGGGCTGGGCACAGGCGTCGGGATGGGCGTCGGCGTAGGCAAAATGACCTCCACTTCCTCGTCCGGTCCCTGCTCCTGCAAGAGTAGATCGGCTCGGTACTCCTCATCTTGGATCTCAATTTGGCTGATTTGCTGGGTATCGCCAAGCGTCAGGTACACCGTATTGCCGGCTTCATCGACATAGCGGAACTGAAGGGTATCCATGTACAAATACGTCTGATAGAGCCGTTGCAAGCTCGTACCTACGCGGAAGTCTCCTAAGGAATAGCGCTGGGTGGTGAGCTTTATGGCCAAGAGCGTGTACTGATCCTCCGTCACGGCAGAGGGCGTCAGCACAAGCTCCAGATCCGGATAAACCAGGCGCAAGTAATCCGCACTTTGGCCATCGCCGCCACTTGAAGTAAAGTGAAGCTGCCGCTCGGGGAAACCGAAGAGACGACTTACGTCAGCAACCGAATAGTCGGTCCGCAATGCCAAAATCGGCTCCCCATTTTGCATGACTGGCCTTTCAAGGAGCCAGTTCGTAGCTGGAACGACATCTTGGGCAATGAAGGCACCATTGCGCTTGAAGATCGTCACCTCGTGGTAACGGGTTTCATTTGGTACCGGCTCTTCAGAAGGAATCGTAGTCGTTTCACTTGGCTCGCTTGGCGCAGGTGTCGCTTCCGGTGAAGCCCCGCCCGACGTTGTAGGCAGCTGCTTGACCGAATTCGAAACAAGCTCTTCCGATTCGCTGCTCTCCGGAATAGCCGTGGTGAGGGCGGTTGCCTCGACAGGAAGACTCTCATTACGCACTTGGCCATGAATTGGAATGCGGAACGTAATCTGATCCATACGAAGGGAAATGATTTCAGCCGAACCTACTTCAGCTGCTTGCACAGTGTTCCGATAGTAATTCAAGAGCGCAGACGTTTTCTGCTGCAGAATGTCACGGTCAGAAGACAAGGAATAGGTCAAGCGTTCCACAGCTTCGGTATTCTCTTCCAGAACTGCACCGAAATATAAGGTGGCATAATTTCGCAGCTCCAGGCAAGAGCGGACCCACTCGCGGGACAGGTAGCTCTGGCCTTCCGCATCTTGGGAGAGTAAAATCGGGATGCGATTCACATCCCCACTGCTATCTCGAGACTCAAGCCAATGGAAACTCGCCGTTCGCAAGAAGGTCTCGTTCGTAGGATCGTGCGCTTGCATTTCCTCAATCGTGCTCATACGCTCCGTGTAAGACATCGTGGAATAGGACTCGATTTTCTGTCCAAAAATCGCCTTCAACAAGCGGACATATAATTGATATTCTTCAAGGGAATTATCTTCTAATTGGCCGTTCCGAAACTTTCGAAAATTTGCCTCAATCTGATTCTCGTCGTTCACACTCTCCGCAAGAAGTTGCAAAATCTCGTTCGCGGAAGAGACGCCCGGGACTGCTTGCGTCGTAGCGGTCGTTGTCTCCTCAACTCGGACCACCTGACTCTGCGAAGTGCTGGGAAGCGATAAATAGGTCGAAGCTTCCACCGTTTTCAAGGTTTGATCTTCTAAATACTTGGTAAAAACAAAAGAGGAGACAGCCAAAACAGCGACCGCAATAATCACGATCAATACATAAGAATCTCTGTTTATTCGCTTGTTCACGATATCTCACCCTTTACTCAATTGTCTTAGATTATAGTTTGGGGCATGAATTATGACAAGACTGTGAGAAACGCTAAATTATTGTGAAGAAAACGTGACCAATCTACAAAAATTGCAAGAAAGAACAAGAATCGTCAGAAATCTTGCAGTTTTTTGCGGATCCTCTGCAAGGCATTATCCACAGACTTCGGGGACACAGCCAAACGAAGCGCGATCTCCTTATAGCTGAGCCCTTGCAAGCGGAGTTCTAAAATCCGAAACTCCCGCTCACTCAAATGCTCTTTCCACTTCGCCAAGAGAACTTCGACAGTCGCCTCCATTTCCTCCTCTTCTGGGAAAAGATCTGCAAGAGCCTGCTCATCCAAAGGCACGGAATCATTCAGGAAACTATTCTTCTCAGTATCGGCTCGCCTCACCGCATCAATAATCGAACGCTCACAACTCTTTTGCGCAAGAGCCGCAAAGGGGTAGACCCCCGCCCCATCGAAGCTTTGCACTGCCTTGAAGAGCCCAATCATGGCTTCTTGAATGACATCATCCGGATCCCCGCCGCGAATAAAGTAGCGTTGCGCCAATTTTCTAGCTAAAGGCTTGTAGCGTTCCAGCAAAATTTCCAGTGCTTCCTCGTCACCATTTTGGGCCAGAACGGCCAGAGATTCATCACTAGCCTCGAGCCTTTTCATTTCGTAACAAGAGCCCTCTGTCGGAACACTTCATACATCGCAATCGCCGCCGCATTGGAAGCATTCAAGGAATTAATCTTCCCCACCATCGGAATACGCAGATGGAAATCACAATTCTCGCTCACCAAAGAAGACATCCCCTCGCCTTCACTGCCGATCACCAGCGCAAGTGGCAGGTCCAGCTTATCCGAGGAAAAAATCAGATCACCCTCCATCGAGAGGCCGCCAATCCAGATCCCCTGCTCCTTCAGTTCTTCGATCGTACGATTCAAATTCGTCACCCGCGAAACCAAAACATGTTCAATCGCCCCAACCGACGCCTTCGCTGCCGCAGCGTCTAGGGCAACCGAGCGACGTCTCGGAATAATAATGCCATGCACGCCTGCGCTGTCCGCCGTTCGCATGATGGCCCCCAGATTCTGCGAATCCTGAATCTGATCCAAGAGGATCAGGAAAGGTTTCTCCCCTCGCTCCTTCGCCAAAGCCAACATGTCCTCCACTTCGGCATACTCATGCGCCGCCACTTGGGCGATAATCCCCTGATGGCTCGGCGTCACCGCCATGCGGTCCAGAATCTTCCGCTCCACCGGGTAGAGCACCGCGTCCGTCTTCTGCAAGTCACGAAGAATCTGGCTCAAACGGTGGTCCTGCTGCTTATCCGGCAGCGGCTTCAGGTACCAAACCTTATTGAAGGTTCTTCCCGAGGCCAAAGCCTCCGTCACGCTATTTCTCCCCTCCAGACGCTCTTCATCCGGAATTTGACTCGCTCTGGAAATTTGCAGTTCATCCGCATCCGACAAGGGCGTTTTCCGCCACTTTTTTGCAGACTCTGCAGGTTTCGGCCCACGAGAAACGGGCCTAGAGGTTCCGGAAAACTTCGCCGGCTGATTCCCTCTCCCGGAACGTTCTGTCCTGCGAGCCGCATCCCCTCTGCCCGTTTTCGCATCCGATCGGCTGCCCGGTCGCTCAGACGACGGTTTCCCAGAACGCGCCCCTCTATAGGAGCCTTTCGACTCGCCTTTTCTGCTGCCCCCGGACGCCTTGTCCGCAAAACCCTTACCGGGTCGATCAAATTTCTGTCCTTGCCGCATCCTCTTGTCCTACTTCCATAATTCGGCGTAATACAGCCGCCAAGCGTTCCTTCTGCCCAGATAAATAAAGATACCCAATCAAGGTCTCAAGCCCACTGGCCCAGCGATACTCTTGCGGGCTGGCATGTTTCGCCATCGTGCCCGGGTCCGCATTGCGCCCGCGAAGCAAAATATTCTTCTCCGCTTCCGGCAGTTCATCCTGCAAGAGAACTGCTGCCTTCGCCTGAAACTTCGCCTGCGCATACTTGATGCTCATCGCATGAAGTCTTCCAGGCTTCGAACGATAGGTCTCCAGGACCCTCTCCCGCACAAAAAGCTCGTAAACCGCATCCCCAATGTAGGCCAGAGACTGCACGGGAAGCTGGCTCACCTCATGCCATTCACTCATGAAAGCGCCTCAATCTTGGGTCCCTGCGGCGTATCCGTAATCTTGTAGCCGGCCTCTTGAATTTCCCCGCGCAGTTTGTCGGCCAGAGCATAGTCCTTGTCCTTCTTCGCTTGCTGCCTCGCCTCGGCCAGCTCAAGGATCGCTTGCGGGATCGTGCTTTCTTCCTCGAAGCGGAAGCCCAAGACAGTGCAGAGGGTCGTGAGCGTCGCTGCGGCTTTGGCCAAAGCCGCAGCGGCCACTGGAGAGGCTAACTCGCTGTTCACCACACGCACCAGCTCAAAGATTGCCCCCAGCGCATCTGCGGTATTTAAGTCATCGTCCATGGCTTCGTCAAAATGAGCCACGGCCTCCTTGCAAGCCTTCGTCAACGTGGCCTCTTGCTCCTGAACCTTCGCCTCATCCGCCTCCGAAGCGCCGGAGTCCAAGACGAAACGCAAAGTCTTCACCGCGGTCTCAATTCTCGTATACGCCGAGGCGGCAGAAGCGATCAGGTCGGTTGAATAATTGATGGGCGAACGGTAGTGCGAGCTCAACATGAAGAGGCGAATCGGCATATAACCATACGTTTCCGCTATCTCACGCACC
>CAZCLL010000024.1:12558-16123 GCA_964499555.1 uncultured Fastidiosipila sp. | reverse complement strand
ATGAAGAAATTGCCTTCCGACTTCGACATCTTCTCCCCATTTACATTAATGAAGCCATTATGCATCCAGTAGCGGACAAAAGGTTTGTCGGAAGCCGCTTCACTCTGCGCAATTTCGTTCTCGTGATGGGGGAAAATCAAATCCTGACCGCCACTGTGAATATCAATGGTCTCCCCCAAATATTTCTTGGACATGGCCGAGCACTCGATGTGCCAGCCCGGTCTCCCTTCGCCCCAGGGGCTGTCCCAAGAAGGTTCCCCCGGCTTCTTGAACTTCCACAAGGCAAAGTCAATGGAATCCCTCTTGCCACTCTCCGACGTCACATCTTTTCTGGCATTCTTCACCAGCTCATCTACATCGAAGTGAGAGAGGCCGCAATAATGCGGGAAGGTTCTCGCCTGGTAGTACACCCCGTCCTTGCCAACGTACGCATGCCCCTTCTTCACCAAGGTGTCGATCATAGCGATAATCTCCGGCATGGTCTCCGTGGCTCTAGGGTGATGGGTGGCTTCTAAGATGTTGAGGCCCTTGGCATCCACATAGTATTCGGCAATATAACGATCGGCCAACTCGTGGTAGCTAATCCCTTCTTCGTTCGCTCGATTGATCACCTTATCATCAATATCCGTAAAATTCTGAACGAAAGCAACGTCATAGCCCTTGTATTCTAGGTAACGGCGCAAGGTATCAAAGGTAATGAACGGCCGCGCATTCCCTAAATGAAAGTAATTATAGACAGTCGGCCCACACGAATAGATCTTGACCTTCTTCGGTTCTAAGGGGATAAATTCTTCTTTCGTACGGGACATGGTGTTGAATATTTGCATAGGGTAATCCTCAAGTATGGTAATAAAAGAAAAATACCCGAAAGTCACTCTCCTTTTTGACACCCAACAAAAATGTCAGGTGGGTGCTCTGCAGCGGTCTTATATCTTCCAGAGACTTTCGCCTCCGGCCTGATAATATTCCACATGACGCAAGCTCCCTTTTAAGTCATGCAGGTTCAAAATGGAAAGCGCCTAACGGGCTAACTACAGTATAACACGAGCATGCGAAATTAAGAATCCTGATAGGGTACATACGCATAAATTGTTTGGCTGCGGAAAGTCTCGCCTGCTTTTAGCACCGGACTCGGGAAATAGGTGATGTTGGGGCTGTCCGGGAAATGCTGGGTCTCGAAGCAGATCCCTGTGTGCTTCCCGAACTGTCTTCCCCCGGACCCTGGATAATCCTTGAGCATATTTGCCGTGTAGACTTGTATCCCCGGTTCGGTGGTATAACAAACGAGTTGCATCTTCGTTTCCGGATTGATCAGCCTCGCTGCATAGCGAAGCTCGCCACGTTCCTCTGCATCAACAATGAAGTTATGGTCGAGCCCACCGACGGTACTGATGGCCTCTTCTTGCGAATCTAAGACCTTTGCGATCGGTTTAGCCTCACGAAGGTCAAAGTCTGTGCCATCGACTCTCCGAATCTCACCGGTCGGGATGAGTTCCTTGTCCACCGGCGTGATAAACGAAGCATTCACTTCCACCAATTGCTCTCGAATTGAGCCTTCTCCCGCCAAATTAAAATAGCTGTGGTTGGTCAGGTTCAGCACCGTATCTTTCGTACTTTCTGCGCTATACGCGATCGACAAGGAGCGATCGTCATCGAAAGTGTAGGTCACCTGCGTGCGAAGTTCGCCGGGGAAACCGCTCTCTCCGTCTTTGGCCACATAAAGGAAACGCACAAATTCATCCGTCACTTCCTCCAGCTGCCACACCTGCCGGTGAAAGCCTTCCTTCCCGCTGTGACAAGCGTGGTTCCCGTCATTCTTCGGCACGCGGTAGAAAACGTCCCCCAAACGATACTCGCCAAAACGGATACGATTGGCATAGCGGCCGCAAACCGCTCCGAGATTGCCGGAATTCGCTTCATATTCCGCCAAGGAATCGTAGCCTAGAACGATGTCGCGCGCTTGGCCATCATCCATGACCATTTTCAAGCTCACCAAAGCCGCACCATACTCCGTAAACACCGCTTGGTCACCGAAATCATTCTCCAAGGTGTATAGCGAGACCTTCTGCTCACCCACCGCTCCAAATGCCTTACTCTGCCATTGCTTCATAGGATCCTCCTCAAGTTTCTATCAACATACATCGATTGCCTGTCTACAAGCTCGTTTTCTCTTCCGGCTCATGCGGTTTATTACTCGCCACCGCCAGTAAAACCACTTCTGCACCCATACGACGAAGAGCGCCAGCCGCCTGCCACAGCGTAGCGCCGGTACTCAGGACGTCGTCAACCAGAAGGAAGCGGCGTCCTCTCATCTTCGTTTCGTCCGCCAAACGAAAGGCCCCTTCGACATTCGCCAAACGATCCTCTCGGCTTACCGTTTCCGACTGCCTCGAAGTATAGCGATGCCGAACAAGCAGGTCCGAGCGCACGGGCACGCCGATTCGCTCCGCCAAGCGACGACAAATTTCTTCCACCTGATTATACCCTCTCTCCCGAAGCCTTGTCTCATGAAGCGGGATGGGAATGATGTCATCAAGTAGAAAATGTTCCACTCTTTCTGTTCCTTCCGCAAGCCTTGCTTCCCGCTGCCAAAACTGGGCGGCCACATCGCCTAGTAGCGGGCCAAAATCCGTTCGTTCATGAAACTTCAGCTCGCGAATCGCCTTCCTGGCCGCCCCTTCATAGTAGAAACAAGTATAGAGCGGCAAGTAATCTTTCGCACCCAAGACACCTGGCTGCATGAGGCGAGAGTAGCTTCGTTCCGGTGGGCGGACGGGTAAGTTACTTAAGCAAAAGGAGCATATTCCTTCCGGAAATGCTCCCTCACTTAATCGGGTTAAACAGATGGAACAGACTTGCGGAAAGATCTCTCGAAGCCGTGAAGTCCTCCGCTTAGCTGTCTGCCGATAAGGCTCTTCCATTACAGAAGTTCCTTTGCCTTCTCCTTCAAAATGTCTACACGGTCCAAGCTCTCCCAGGGCAGGTCCAGATCCGGTCGGCCAAAGGCGCCGTACGTCGCCGTTTGGCGGTAAATGGGTCTTCTCAGATCCAAGTCACGGATGATCCCGTCCGGTGTGAAGTCAAAGGTAGTTGAGGCCAGCTCCGCTAGTTTCTCATCCGAAATTTTGCCCGTGCCGTAGGTATCCACGAAAATCGAGACTGGGCGCGCAACCCCAATGGCATAGGCCAGTTCGATCATGCAGCGTTCCGCAAGTCCTGCAGCCACAATATTTTTCGCCGCATAACGGGCCGCATAGGAGGCCGAACGGTCAACCTTCGTCGGATCTTTTCCGGAGAAAGAACCGCCGCCATGCGGGGCAGAACCACCATAGGTGTCCACAATGATCTTGCGCCCGGTCAGGCCGGAATCCCCGTGAGGCCCTCCGATGACGAAACGCCCGGTGGGGTTGATGAAGAACTTGGTCTTCTCATCTAAGAGTGCTGCGGGTATGGCAGTCTTGATGACGTAGTCTTCGACTTCTTTCCGTAAGACGGCCATATCGACATCGGGGTCATGCTGGGTGGAGACGACCACCGTATCCACACGTTTCGGCGTGATCCCCTC
>CAZCLL010000024.1:0-12548 GCA_964499555.1 uncultured Fastidiosipila sp. | reverse complement strand
ACGGTTACTTGGGCTTTGCCGTCCGGACGTAGGTAGCGCAAGGTGCCATTCTTCCGGATCTCTGTTAATTTCTGTGTCAGTCGGTGGGCCAAAGAAATCGGTAAGGGCATATATTCCGGGGTTTCGGTACATGCATAGCCAAACATCATGCCCTGGTCGCCAGCTCCGGTAAGGGCTTGATCTTCCGCCGAGTCATAGGCATGCGTAACCCCCTGGCTGATATCGGAGGATTGCTCGTCAATGGCGGTCAGCACGGCGCACGTTTCCGAATCGAAGCCATACTCAGAAGACTTGTACCCGATCACGCGACGAGCGATTTTTTGAATTTCGACATAAGTCGAGGTACTGATCTCGCCAACAATATAAACCATTCCAGTTGTTGCGATACACTCACAAGCGACGCGGGCCATAGGGTCTTCCTCGAGGATCTTGTCGAGGACGGCATCCGCGATCTGGTCACAGACCTTATCCGGGTGACCCTCTGTAACGGATTCTGATGTAAATAAGTAACGTTTCTCTGCCAAAGTCTTGCTCCTTCTTTCATAAAAAAAGCCTTGTCTCTAGGACAAGGCTACACACGACTGCTTATAACCTCATCTCCCGGGTATCCCCGGCGGAATTGGCACCATACCTTAAGCTGGTTGCCGGGCATCACAGGGCCTTATCCCTCCGCCTCTCTTGATGATCTTTCAGGATTCTAGCAAACGGTCTAACGCTTCGCAAGCGCTTTTGTACGGCCTAGGAGATCCATGTGATCCCCCTCATTTGGGTCCTTTTCGCTTTGTTGGGTTTTGTCGAAAATTGTCGGAATTTTGTTGTCCCGCAAAGCCTCTTGCCGAAGTAGACTGAGAAGACAGGAGGAACGAGGCATGCGAATTGACATCATTGACCTAGACCATTTCTATGCGGAAGCGCTGGCGAAACGCCTGCAAGGGGCTTTGCCCGGCGTAGAAATCCATTGTGTAGACACGCCAGAGAAACTGGCTTCTATCCCCATTGTCTCCGACGAGGAAGAGATCGAGCCAATTCTCGAAATTTTTACCCAAGAACAATTTCCTCATTATAAGCCGGAAGCGGATCACCTGGTCTTACGCGATGAACGCCTCGTCGATCAAGGGCAAGCAGCGGAAGGCCTCCGTCGCTTGGGTCCGGTAAGTGAAATCATCGCTGCCGTCTGTGCCTATGAGGAAGCGCATGCCAAACGAACGAAGCTGAAACCGGTGACTTCCTATTTCGCTTGGCAATGGTCAGAGGCTATCCGAAATCGGATTGGTCAGAACATTCATCAGGGATCGCGGAGCGGGATTCAGGCACTTGTTGTGGAACTGGGGCCGGCTGTCCTTTTTCCGGAAGCGGCGCATGATTCTTCCCTTGATTTTCTGGTCGATCTCTCTTTGCGGAAGATAGGAAAGGAAAATTGTGGGCAGTATTTTGAACCTTGGCCACCTTACCCGGAGACCTTACGTCTCTTTCTGCCTTCAAGGTCCGATGACTGGCTCTTGAGCCCGGACAGCTTAGTGATGGAGGCGATTACGCTGATTGGTGAGTGGGCTTCCGAACACTATGGGACACATTGGCGTTTGTATGTGCTGGCGTGCTTCTTGCCTTTTCGCCTCTGTCGTCCCTTAGCAGCCTTAAGTGAAGAGGTCGAAGTCATTCCTCCGGCAGGAAGTGGGAGCCGGCGGCTTTGGCAAACTGAAAAGGAAGCACTGGCGGGCTTGGTACCGGTAGGTGGAAGGTTTGGCGAGAGGTCGCCGGGAGGGGCAAAGGATGGCTGAGCGGATGCGCTTTACGAAGCAAAAGAAACAGAAACCAACGAGGACCCCGAATCATCCGCAGGTGCAGGTTAGCGCACTGCCCGACACGGAGAAGCTGTACAAGGACATTTGCGATTTGGTCTTCCGTGAACTCCTCTTGAGGCATGATGCGGATGACCTCCAGGTGCGGAAGATTATCGGTGAGAAAACCGGCGAGGTCTTGGGGAGTCACAAACCGGGGTTCAAGTCTCGAGCGGAGCTGCAGGAAAGGGTGTTTAATCGCTTCCGCAGGCTCGACCTCTTGCAGCCTTTGCTGGACGATCCGGAGATTACGGAGATTATGGTGAACGGGCCAGAGCAGATTTTCTATGAGAAGAAAGGGCGTCTCATCCGTAGTCCACAGCGCTTCGAAAGTCCGGCATACCTAAGCGATGTCATCACCGGTTTCTTCTCCCGAAATAATGAGCCGCTGTCGGAATCCCACCCCTTAGGGAGTTTGCGCCTGCCGGATGGCTCACGGGCTCATGCGGTCCTGCCTCCGATTGCGCAGAATGGGCCGGTTCTGACGATCCGAAAATTCAGTGGGATTCGGCCTGGTCTGGAAGAACTGACGGCTGCGGGTTTCTTCCCAGAAGAGATTGCGGAGCTCCTCATTGAAAAGGTGAGGCAACGGAAAGCCATCATGATCGGTGGAGGGACGGGTTCAGGGAAAACGACTTTGCTGAATATTCTGTCTGCCTATATTCCACCGGAAGAGCGAATTATTACGATTGAGGATTCGCCGGAGCTCCAACTCCAGAACCGCAGCAATTGGGTGCGCTTGACCGGACGAGTAGCAGGTCCAGATGGGAGTATGGCCATCGACAGTCGCATGCTCATCCGAAATGCACTTCGCATGCGGCCGGATCGGATCATTGTGGGGGAAGTGCGCGGGGATGAAGCCTACGACATGATCCAGGCGGCAACCACAGGGCATCCCGGGACCCTTTGTACCATTCACGGAAATGATTGTGAAAGCATGTTGTTTCGCCTAGCTGACCTAGTTCTGGGGGCTTCCCGCTTGGCCTACGATGTGATCTTGCGCCATCTGGCTTCTGCCTTTCAGATCTTGGTCTATATCGCCAGAGACAGTGAAGGGAATCGCTATGTGGAAGAACTTGTGGAACTGGGGCCTGACTTAGCCGAGAACTATCGCCTCACGTATTTGTATCGGAGAAGCAAATGAAAAAGATGGTCGCAAAACTTATGAGCTTCCTCCTGATGGTAGGACTCTTCCTACCAATCACTTCGCTCTTCGTGCGTGACACGAAACTGAAGCTCCTTTTCAGTGTCGCAGCTGGTGTTCTTCTTGCTCCTGTATTGACGCGTCTTCTGGAAGCCTTCGAGGTGCGCAGGGCGAGGCGGCATTTTCAGCAATTCCTGCAAAATATGGCCAGTCGCTTGAACGGTGGCCAAGCATTTCGTTTCAGTTTGGAAGGGTGCCTTAGTCAGATGCAAGAGCAAGCTGGAGGAACAAGATTTGCTTCGCAGCTTCGTCTCGTCCGGAAAGCCATTGATCTCCAAGCCCCCTATCGGGATCTCATCCCGCTCTTACGTGAGGCTTTCGCTTGTCCGGAGGCACCACCCTTCTTTGCCTTGCTGATGCATCCGGAAAAACTAGGGGATAAGCTTTCCATCCTCTTTCGTTACTATGAGCAAAATATCAGAGAATCGCAGAATCAGCGGGAGAGTCAAGAGGCCGAACAAGCGAGGTCACTGACCGAGAGCCTGTCGCTGGCAGTCATGCCGATCCTCATGTTGTGGTTTTTGACGCGCACTGCTTCTGACTACATGACGCTGGCCTATGTGAGTACAGGTGGGCGCGTGATGCTTGGCTTGGCCTTTCTTTTGTTTCTTCTTTCCTGCTTCTTTTTGTATCGAATCTTTTTGCCGGGGCAGGAAAAACCACTGAAAGCCTACAGCATGAAAAAGCAAACGCACAAGCAGCCACAGAGAATTCGTCTCAGGTACACCCGATTGACACCGGCCTTCTTGCAAGAGCGGCATAAAGAGGCGATTTTGGTTCTCTTGCCATTGCAGGCGGAGGCCACGGAGCTAGATTTCCAAAGTAAACTTTTACGAGATCACTTTCGTTTCCTAGTCTATGGGATCGTCTTTATGGCCCTGGGACTTCGTCTTACCGACCCAAGCTGGTTTCTCCTGGTCCTCCCTCTCCTCCTCCTGATTTACCCGGATTATCGCCTGATCAACGATGCTTCTGAATGGCGTTTTCGTGTGCAGAAAGTCCTGCCAGACCTCTTTACCTATCTCTTGATCTGTCTTCGTTCCGGTCACGGGGTGGGGCGAAGTTTCCAAATGGCAGAAAGCTCTTTTGCCTCTTCGCAAGTACTTGCGGTGGAAGTAAAAGGAATCAATCAGCAACTTGTCAACCGAAAACCTTTACAGGAGATCTTAGATGATTTCATCAGGCGTTTAGGCCTTCCGGAAGCCTCCATGTTCGTCAGACTTCTAGCCCAGTACGGAGCCGGTGGAGATAGCACAGATCTGGAACTCATGGAACTACAAGTCCAACAACTCAGGCATGTCTTGAAAGAAAAGAAGCGCAAGAAAGAAGCCCGCCAAGCAAACCGCTACCTCTTACCCATGGTCCTAGACTTAGTCGCTGTCATGCTGATTAGTCTGGCACCCGTCATCCCCAGTTTCCAATTCTAGGCATTTGTCGGATTTACTTACCCCAAATCTTTCGGTTGATCGCCTAGGCTGGAATAGACCCACATCCGCAAAGGAGAGAACATGAAACACGCACAAAAGAAGCAAAGCAGAAGTCTCAAGACCTTGATCCGCGATTCCATCATGGAAGAGAGAGGATCCGCCGTTCTTGAAGTCGTCATCGTCATCGCTGTCATTATGGCAGTCGCATTACTCTTCAACTCCGAGCTCCGAAGCTTCGCCGGCTCACTTTTCACATCCGTATTTAACGACTCCAGCGTGCTGGACGTTATTGGTTAGGTAGGTCTATGAGAAAGTTTGACGAAATATCCGATTCGCAGGGGAATCCCTGGCTTCTGTACCACATGGCTCCGGATGATGAGCTAGAGCCCTTTGCGCTCAACTGGCTTCACGCCATACGAAATCGCGGGTTCCTACAATGGACCTATCTGGATTCAGCGTACGAACGAACGCTCTTAGCGGATCTTCATGGCTTCGAGAGCTTGTCGAACTTTCTGGACAAAGAGAACAAGCCTCACAGAATCAAGACGCTTCTGCGCTTACTCTGTGAGGCGGTTCTACGCCTTCGCGACTCCCTTTTAGAGCCTGACCGACTGTTGCTTGATCCCAAGCTCATTTGGCTTAACGAAGGGAAACACTCCAGTGACATGCACGTGAAGCTGACTTACCTGCCGGTTGCCACAACGGTTTCAGAAGTCGCAGGGAATTTCGAAGAGAAGTGGCAAAGCCTCATAGATGGCCTTGTCACTCACTATCTTCATTCACTTAGCCCTCTTAGACGAAAAAAAGAGGAAGTACGTCTCCGCAAGGCACTCTCGGATGGTACAGAAGCCTTCCTGGCTGCTCTTCAGCCCGTGACGGAAGATAGCCCGACAAAGCCCGAAGTGACGAACGAGCAGAAATCTCGCCCATCCCTTCCACTCATTATTTTACTTGCAGAAGCTGTGCTCCTTCTTACCATCTATTTCTTGGACCGCACCTTGGGCCAGATCCCCTTCGTCCTACTCCTACTCTTCTTAGGGATCATCTGTATCTTGTGTATTGGGCAAGTTCTTCTCCTCTTCCATCGTGCTTCGCCTTACTTCGTTTTAGAACCACAAACGGCGAACCTAGGTCTGCCAAAGCCCGTGGATCCCAGCTTGCCTGTGCTCCCTGACAAAATCGCCTTGAATCCAGTACAAGAAGGGCGAACCGCCGCCTTGACCCTCTTAAGTGGCCAGATTGATGGGCAGAAGGATCACAGTTGGCAAATTCTTGGTTCCGAATTCCTCATCGGTAGTGACCCCGGTCGATGTCAGCTCATTTTGGCGGAACAGGATACCGGGCAAGAAGTGGTTTTGCGGATCTGTCAGAGAGCCGGCGTATTTTTCGCCCAGTCCCTCAGCAGCACAAGAACGGTATGGCTTCAAGGGCGCATGCTCTATCGCTACGAAGATTATCAACTACCGGATGAATGCCAAATCAAAGTGGGACAAGTACTCTTGCGCTTCCGAGCCTATTAAAAAACTCTCCCGAAGGAGAGTTTGCTGGAGAGAAGTTTCTGTTATGACTGGAATAGCGCTTATTTCGTACCGAAAAGGCGGTCACCGGCGTCGCCCAAACCGGGAACAATGTAGGCGTGATCATTGAGTTCTTTATCTAAGGAAGCACAATAGATCGGGACATCCGGGTGATCAGCTAACAAGCGATCAATCCCGGCCTGAGCAGCAATCAGGCACATAAAACGAATATTGGTCACGCCCCTGTCTTTGAGGAAGCCGATTGATGCAGAAGCACTACCACCTGTGGCAAGCATAGGATCTAAGAGAATGACTTCTCTAGAAGCACTATCGGCTGGGAGCTTGCAATAGTACTCAACTGGCTGCAAACTGACCGGATCACGATAGATACCGATATGTCCGACTTTGGCCGAAGGAATCAGATTGAGCATCCCGTCAACCATGCCTAAACCGGCTCGGAGGATGGGTACTAATGCGAGTTTCTTGCCGGCAAGCACATTGCAGTGGGCGGTTCCAACCGGTGTTTCAATTTCTTTCGGCTCTAAAGGTAAATTTCTCGTGACCTCATAGCCCATGAGCATGGCCACTTCGTTCGCCAACTCGCGGAATTCCTTGGTCGAGGTATGCTTATCGCGCATAAGCGCAATCTTATGTTGAATTAAAGGGTGGTCAAAGATAAATACATTCTTCTGGTCCATCTAGCTACTCCAACTTCTTCTAAAAATAAATTTTATTAATCATACTCGCCAAACCAGTCTCCCGCAATAAAATCCGGGAGATTTCGGAAATTTTTCTTCGTCTTTCTTCGTCGCTTCCCTGCTAGTCCGAGCCACGCCTAAAGCGAAAACCGGGAGTCACCCTAGTTCCTGCTCACGGGTCTTCATGTATTCTTCGACTTCCTTGTACGCCTCGTGCGTGCCAATATCGAAACACTCCCCGTCAAACTCGTAGAGCCGTAAGGGTTTTCTCTGGTAAAGCCAAGCCGGGAAGTTGCCGGGAGCATCCGGATTATTCCCTTGATCCAAATACGTTTTAATCAAAGGGATGGTATCCGCAAGATAGAAGTAGGTAGCATAGACAGCCAAGTTGGATTTTGGCTCTTGAGGCTTCTCTTCAAGGGAGACAACCATACTGTTCTCATCAATCTCGGCAACAGCAAAACGCCGAAGATCTTGGACTTTATCGATCGTTGCTGCCAAAATCATGTCTTGACCAAATTCGCGGAAGACACGCCAAGCGTCGATCAAGTGATAGGTAAAGAGATTGTCTCCGGCAATAATCAGAAGAGACTCCTTGATCCCCAGTCTGTCGATGACATATTGAATATCGCCGACTGCCCCTAATTTATCCTCGTCACTCGTTGTAAAATCGTCAATAATGGTGAGCGGGATCGAATACTTGGCTTGATTCTCTTCTTGCCAGGCCAAAAAATTGGCTACAAAACGGTGATTACTCACGACAATAATTTCATTTACTTCGGGAATTGTGCAGATTTCTTCACAAATGTAATCGATGATCGGTCGATCGGCAATGGGGAGTAGGGCCTTGGGGCGGTCTTTCGTCAACGGGTAGAGTCTTGTCGCGTAGCCGGCAGCTAAGATCAATGCCTTCATGAATCATTCCTCCTAAGGATGTGAGATTCTCTTCTCTCGAAAGTAGTGATACATTGTGCTCTTTATCATACCATTATATAATTTTCTGCGCTTATCCGCTTTGCGGCCTGTGTCTTCTTCAAAATCCACAGAAGTAATCACGCTTAAGCGAACGCCCGGTCTGGTGAAATTGCTGTCTGGATCAAAGGCGAGCCTTCCAATCGCTTGGTTGATTTCTTGAACTTCCTTCGGGGTCTCCCCTTGCATCCGTTCCCCATAGGGTGGGTTGGCAACAAAGAGCACACGACTCGCCAGATAGCGCTGCTTCACATAGTTGGCCGATAAAGCAAAAAGGTCGTCACGTCTGAGCTCAACAAAAGAGGAAATGCCGGCTCTGGCCACATTCTCACGAGCCAAATCCAAGGTTCTCCCATCAATGTCACTTCCTGCGATAAAAATCTCAGACGGTGCCTGCCGATCTTCTAGGTCTCTTGCCTCTTCCCGGGCACGTAGAAATGGCTCTTTCCCGATAAAAGGCCAAGTCTCCCCTCGGAAATCACGGGCAATACCAGGGGCAACATTTGCGGCAAGGAGAGCCGCTTCTGCGGGGAACGTTCCGGAGCCGCAACAAGGATCATAGAAGACTTCCCCGCTAAAGGGTTCCCAACGACTGAGCCTGATGATCCCTGCGGCCAAAGTCTCCCGAATCGGGGCGGCGTTATGCGCTCTGCGGTAGCCTCTTTTATGCAGACCTTCGCCGGACGTATCCATACGAAGATAGACTTGATCCTTCATGATGGCATAATTCAGTCGTAGATCCTGAAAATCGCGATCTTCTTGAAGCCGGAAATCTTCTCGCCTATGCCAAGATTTTTGCAGGGACAAGACAAGCGCTTTCTTTATTGTGCTTTGAAGCGCAGAGGGGGCAAAGAGTTTCGAGTCTCTGGAATACCCTTTTACTTGGATCGCTGCACCCTCTTCAACCCAATCTGCCCAGCGAAGGGCTTTCGTTTGTTCAAAGAGCTCATCAAAGGTTTCCGCCCGAAAACTTGCGATCTCCAGTTCGACGCGCTCTCCGGAGCGCAAGAAGAGATTTAGGCGGGCGACTGTCTGGCGGATGGCTTCGATCTCTTGTTCTGGCATAAGGGTGACGAGACCATTTTCTTTCGTGACTTTATTTGCCTCATACCCTAAGGCAACGACTTCATCCGCGACTACGGATTCTAATCCCATTAAGACGGGGATAACGATTCTGTACATACGATTCCTTACTTGTTGCTGTATCAGCCGTTTTCTCTCATTGTAGCATGTGGTCAAAGCCCTATCTCGTGTAATATTTTCGCAATAAATCGCTGTTTTTATGCTTGTATTCTTACACAAATTTTACATTTCCATTACAAAGCAATATTTTGCATAAAAATTCGCAAAACTTCGTCTATAGGCAATGGTGATTTCGGAAGACTTAGGGTACATTAAATATATTATAGATTAGGAGGTTACGTATGGAAGCTTTTTTAGGCTCATCGGTGTTGGGGGATATCTTGAAACGATATCGCAAGGAGAGGAATATGACGCAGGCAGAAGTAGCATACAAATCAAAGATAAATGAGTCGTATGTATCTTCTGTCGAACATGGGTATAGCCTCATCAGTCTGGCGAAATACCTAGACTTTTGCGAAGGGGTCGATGTCGATCCGATGGCGGTCATGGAGGAGTTTTTACTAAAACGCGAGGATTTGATTGAAGCCGATGAAGAAGTCCAAGTCGAAGAAGACGAGGTCTGAGGCAAGATCAGATAATGGCTCCGCTTGATCCTCAAGAACTTTACTCGTAGAATCAAGCTATGCCTGAATTACCTGAAGTTGAAACCATAAGACTTGATCTAGAGTCTTACCTTCGAGGAGCGACACTCACAAATCTACAGTTGCTAAGCCCGGATATTTTTCTCGGCTGGCCGACCGATTTGGCGTTATCCTCGCTCGAAGGTAAGACCCTCCTTAGCATTGATCGACTGGGGAAATACCTCATCTTTCATTTCTCGGGTGGTCTTCTCTTACTCGTACATCTCCGGATGACGGGGAAGCTGCTGTATTTACCTGCCCTACCGGAAACGGAGAGAACTAGGTATTTGAAGGACAAGCATACCCATGTGCTCTTCACCTTCACCAAGCCATCTGCAGGGGAAGAAGAAGCATTGCTGCTCTACCATGATGTGCGCCGCTTTGGCCGACTGACCCTGGTCTTGGAGGAGGATTTGGCAACACTCCCTGGAGGATTTAACGAGCTAGGGCCTGATGCCCTAGCGGATACTTTCAATTGGACCGTCCTTCAAGGCTTTGCCAACAAGCATCAGAAGATGCCGGTGAAAAGTCTCTTGCTGGACCAGCGAGCTGTAGCCGGCATTGGAAACATCTATGCCGATGAGTGTTTGTTTCAGGCGAAGATCCGTCCAGATCGGCCGGCTTCTTCGCTGACAGAGCTAGAATGGCAGACCTTGACACAAGAGGTCGTCACAATCCTACGTCAGTCTATTGCGCTTGGTGGTACGAGCTTTCGTGATTATCGAAATGCAAGTAACGAGCAAGGGCAGTATGCTGCGAAACTACAAGTTTATAGCCGAGCGGGAGCTGCATGTTTCACTTGTGGACAGACACTCTCTTCGCTCATGATCGGAGGAAGGCGCAGTATCTACTGTGAACATTGTCAAAAATAAACAGTTTTGACCGAAAAATAGCAAGGAAACATTTCGGGACAGCCTCTTTTGCCTAAATCGGGTATACTTGGGGTACCTAATTCTTGAATCTTTGTTCGAAGGAGGGAGTTTTATGTTTCAAGGTGTTGTAAAGGGAATAAACAAGGATCATGTCGAGTTGGAGACTCCTGATCAGCATCGCACTTGGATTGAGCTAAAGCGTATCACAACTCCATTCAACATTGGAGATGTCCTTGTTGGAGATTTGCAGACCGGCGAATTTCAAGTAGACCGGGCAGCAACAGAAGAAAGACTAAAAAATCTTAAACTCATGAGTGACCAATACTTTGAATAACTTCTTTAGGTGATTCATCCGGTATGATCACGGATCCTCTTTAATACCCGGCTGGGCATATGCCTGGCCGGCGTTTTACTTTTCCCCTTCAGGCAAAACGAAAACAAAAGTAAAAAGAGAAAAACCCGCAAGCGGGTGAGCTGCGGGCTAAAATGGCTGCCAATGAAGGATTTGAACCCTCACAAACTGATCCAGAGTCAGGTGTGCTACCATTACACTAATTGGCAATTTCAGTGTGCTTCTTACGCTGTGAGAAAGTCCGAACGAATTTCCTGTGCGGTCGATAACGGTGAGAATTATACTACAGAGCTTCTGCCCGTGCAAGCGTCGACGGCGATGATTTTTCTTTTATATAGCTTGTTGTTTTATATGCCCTGATTTATGCATGATTCTCTTTCTTTATAAAAAATGAATACGCCGAAAAATATTGAATAATTCTTGCCTATAGACAATGGAATTTATATACCTTATCACCTTCATGCGTAATTGCTGGCCCTTTCCAGATTTCTCATTCCTTCCCGATCCCCTGATTTCACTACTTTTTAGCCCGCTGAAGCGGTACAAAAGGTAGACCTTATGTAATGCATAAATATACAGGAAAATCTTCCTGCAATCTCCTGTATAGCCCATGCTTCAACGGTTTTATCGTGTCAATCAGAAAAAATCCTGTAATATTGGAAAGATTCTCCCTGTAACATAAGGTCTACCTAATGTAACAATTGCTCCGGCGGTCGTGTTTCCCTCGAAACGAAATTCTGGTCTACGAAACACACACGCGACTGGGTTCTAGTCCTCTCGTCTCATCCAAGTTCTAGTCCTCTCGTCTCATCCAACGAAGGAAGGTCACATGGGAGATGTTCAGAAGTTGTGCCGCCTCTCGGGTCGAGATCTCCGAACGTTCCCATTTTTCCTTCAATTGATAGAAGAGCTCCGGGACCTCTAAGCGGGGCCTACCAAAGACAACGCCTCTGGCTTTTGCTGCGGCAATACCGGCCTCCTGTCTTGCCAAAATGAACGCTCGTTCCGTCTCTGCCACATAGGATTGTAGCTGAAGAATGATATCGGAAATGAGTTCATCGGTAAGTGAATGTTTCTCACTGGTGTTCAAGACAGGCATGTCCAGGACTTGGATGTTGATCCCCTTCTCATTTTGCAAATAGCGCCATTCGCTCAGCATGTCACGATAGTTTCGCCCCAAGCGGTCGAGACTCAGAATCACTAGGGTATCCCCTTTCTGTAGTTTCTCCAGCATCGCCTGATAGGCAGGCCGTGCAAAGTCTTTCCCACTCCAATAGTCGATAAATAGGTTCTCGTCTCGGATGTCAACTTCACGCAAAGCATTCAGCTGACGGTCGATGTTCTGGTCTGTAGTAGACACGCGGATATAACCGAAGGTTTCCATACATTTTTCCTCCAAAAAAATAGTAACCTTCCTGCCCAAATAGAGTACCTGATTAGGAAGGCAGATAGAGCCAACAAATTCCGACAATTTTCCAGAAAATCCGACAATTCTCAAGCCAATGCCGTCTTTGCAATGGCTCTAACTTTATATCATATTATATTTTAAGGAAGAAGTAAAGAACGATCCTCCACAAAGAGGTCAAAACATGTGGTTTAGGCTTTGGCTTAGTCGTTGCCTCAGCCCCTGGCTCAGGTTCCGTTTCAGCCCCAGGCTCAGGTTCCGCCTCAGCCCCAGGCTCAGCCTCAGGCTCAGCCTCAGCCTCAAATTCAGGCTCCGCCCGCCCCAGCTTTGGCCAAAGCCACCGCCAATGCTAGAGCCACCGCTACAACCCATCACCTACAGCGGTAAATTCTCCAGACGAGTCAGCTCATACGAGGTAGAACCCAAGCCGATCTTCTCGCCATGTTCCACCATGACACGCCAGGAAGTTGCGGGGTGAATTTTGGCAAAAATATCGCCGG
>CAZCLL010000023.1:18805-23029 GCA_964499555.1 uncultured Fastidiosipila sp. | reverse complement strand
GTCTTAAGCCTATAGAGAGCTATTTGTATATGCGAAAAACCGGCGGGAATTTAGGCTATAATTCACGAGATTCTGGGGGACAACGACTAGAACACGCATCGGACACAAGATTTCTCACAGCCAATCTACGTTATAGACGATCCTCTCAAGCGTCAAAAGAGTTGTGACGCAAATGAGGGATCCAAATCTCTTCTATTCGATCACAAAACAACGCCAGTACCACCGAAAAGCAGGACATTCAGTAGCGAGAACCCCAAAATCCAAGAGAACCCCTAGAAAACCCATAAAAACCCAAGAACCTCGGCTCTTCTCAGCGCACTTCCGGAATCCGATCGTAGTGGCCAGTAATACCAAGCTTCCTTTTCACAAGGCGCTCGCCAAGGCGTTTCGCTCGGATATACCAGGGTTCGTGGTGGCTGATGGGATCCAAAAGGACGGTTTTTACCCCGGCTCTCGTCCCGGACCAAATGTCCGTAAAGAGTTGGTCGCCGATCAAGATGGTTCGCTCTCTAGGCACAGAGGCAGCAAGCAGCGCTTCTTCCACACCGCGGATTCCGGGTTTGCCGGCATTGCCAATAACCTGCACCTTCAAATTCCGGCCAAAATTCGACGCTCGATCAAGCCTGGCATTGGAGAGAATATATACTTGAAAACCGGTCGCTAGGAAGCGGTCAATCTGCTCGATGGCCTCTTCTTGCGGTTCGTGGCTCCCGTGTTTTTGTAAGGTGTTATCGATGTCGACGAGTAGCAATTGATAGCCCTTCGCGAGGAGCTCAGCAGCAGGCACGAGCCCAATTGAGCCATAATAGGCATCCGGATTCCATTTTTCAAACATAGACCCACCCCCTACGGTTTTCGAAAGCACATTCTGAAACAACGAAAGCTACTGAACGTTTTTATTTCAAATAGTATAGCAATCATTGAAGAATCAAGCATTTTCCTCTAAGATGAACCAGACTTCGTGAATAGAGGGGACAAAAGTAGTGGAAGATATTGTCTGTAAATTCGGTGGGTCTTCACTTGCATCCGCCCAGCAGATCAGAAAAGTTCGAGATATCATTCTCGATAATTCTCATAGAAGATACATTGTCGTTTCAGCTCCGGGACGTTCCAATCCAACTGAGAGCAAGACGACGGACATGCTGATTTCGTTGGCTTCTGCCATCACGCATGACTATGACGGGCACGATCTTATCGAGCGAATTGCCGCTCGCTATGCCAAGATTGCAGAAGAACTTCAGATCAACGCCGATTACAAGGAGCTTGTCCGGAAGGATTTAGAAGATCGGATCAAGCGCTACAATCATGACTTCCCGCTTCTGACCGATGCGTTGAAGGCCGCAGGCGAAGACAATAACGCCCGGCTCATTGCAGACTACCTCCGTAGCACGGGTCTTCCTGCTACCTATGTATCACCAGAAGAAGCCGGTTTCTATCTGAGCAATACGAAAGGCGTGGTAAGGCCTTTGCCAGAAACCTATGATAATCTGCGCGAATCCCTAATTGGGCGTTCGGATATCGTGGTCTTCCCCGGTTTCTTCGGTCATACAAAAGACGGAAATATCCTGACCTTCTCAAGAGGCGGCTCCGATATCACCGGCTCGATCTTAGCCGCAGCCCTTCACTCCTCGGTGTACGAGAACTGGACAGACGTTGACGCCGTCTATTCCGTTCATCCGGAATTGATTGCGAATCCTCACCCCATCACCGAGCTCACCTACGATGAAATGCGGGAATTATCCTACACAGGTTTTTCTGTGTTACATGAAGCTGCCTTGGAGCCCGTTCGCAGAAGTAATACCCCACTCAAAATCCTCAACACCAATAACCCAGCTAGTAGCGGCACCATGATCGTCAACAAAAGAACCGACTACGACGGGATTATTACCGGGATCTCTGGCAAACGAGGTTTTTGTATTCTTCATGTAGAAAAATACATGATGAATAGTGAAGTCGGTTTTGCCTTGGAAGTTCTGAAAATCTTAAATGATTACAACATTCCCTTCGAGCACATGCCGTCCGGCATTGATTCTTTATCGATTGTTCTCCGCGAAGAAGTCTTCACCCCGGATAAGGAAAGATTGGTCGTGACAAGAGTCTTAAAGGAACTGGAAGTCGATTCTTGCTATGTCACCCATGGCATGGCCCTCGTCATGGCTGTCGGTGCCGCAATGAAGAGTGCCGTCGGTGTCTTGGGCAGAGCCGTTAACGCCCTCTCCAGAGCCGGAATCAACATCGACTTGGTCGTTCAAGGCCCGTCGGAAATATCGATCCTTTTCGGTATCAAGGACACCTTATGTAACTACGCAATCCGAGAACTCTATAAGAGCTTCTTCAACTAAAAGGCGAACGAAAAACCATCCGCCTCACGAGTAGCTAAACAACCCAAAACTATCCGCCCCAGAAAAAACCCAGCAACCCCAGTAAACCCTGTAAACCCCAGCAAGAACCCCACAAAGAACCCATAGAAAAGACTTTACAAACGGTCGTGCGCGACTTTCTGGTAAAGTCTTTTCTTTACCTCCAGTGGATCGCGCGTCTCGGCTAAAATCCACATCAACTTACAAGTCAGCGCCTCTAAAGTCATAGTGTAGGCTTCCGGCATCCCGTAGACATGCTTCAAGTTATGGCCAACCCGGTAGACTTCCATGTTGGAACCCTCATGAGCCACTTGTGTGCTCATGACCAAGATATGCCCTTCGGCCAAGAGTTCTGCGGCCGTATCGGCCAAGTTCCACTCCTCCATGTCTGGTAGGCCGCCGACACCGAAACCTTCGATAATTACGGCATGCGACAAGTCCGCTACAGCACGCAAGATCTCCGGGCGAAGGCCCGGAATCAGCTTCAGTACCACCACCTGCGGATCGAGCGCAATCGAGAAAGAAACATCATCACGAGGCAAATCCTTAATGAAATGGATCACCTTCTCCCCTCGCACCACCCCAATCTCCGGGTAATCAATACTGTCAAATGCGTTATAGCTCACCGTATGGGTTTTCCGAACCCTTGTCCCTAAAAGGATTTTCGTGTCAAACACCAGTTTCACACCTGAAGCCTCGTCATCCGCCGCGTAGACAAAGGCATCATGCAAATTCCGCCTCGCATCCGTATCACGAAGCGCAATACTCTTTTGCGAACCAGTCAGCACCACCGGTTTCCGGCTATCCTGAATCATGTAACTCAGAGCCGCCGCTGTATAAGCCATGGTATCCGTCCCATGCGTCAAGACAAAACCGTCATAAGCTTGATAATTCGCCCGAATCACTTCCGCCATCGTAATCCAGCACGAAGGATCCATATTCGTACTGTCAATATTCATCAAAGGAATCGTATCAAAATCCGCAATGTCCCGAAGCTCCGGCACATAATCCTGAATCTGTTCCCCGCTCAGTTGCGGCTCCCAGCCCGTCTCCTCTTGCCTCGAAGCAATTGTCCCACCGGTCGTCAGTAAGAGAAGCCGTTTTCTCATTTCGTTTCAGCCTCATCCGCAGCCTCAACTGCAGCCTCAGTTTCAGCCTCATCCGCAGCCTCAACTACAGCCTCAGTTTCAGCCTCATCCGCAGCCTCAGTCGAAGTCGCTGCCTCATCTCGCCAGTTCCCAATGGCCCAGGCCGGCATTTCGGCCAAAGACGGATGTATGGTCATGTTCCACTTGATCGTTTCGGTGGAATCCGCAGGGTACTCCTCTTCTCTAGCCGCGGCCATCAGGTAGACGTAGGGCATCACCAAACTGGACGCTTCCGGCGCCATAATATGCACGCCTAAGAAGCGCTCCTCTTCTTTCGAGACAATCACCTTGGCGAAGCCGTCATCTAGATCACCTGGCAAGAAGCCCCTGGCATAGCCCTGGGCCGTCGAAGAGAGGGGAAGGTAGCCCACTTTATAGGCTAAACCTTGCTCGATCACCTGCTCTTCTGTGAGGCCTACCGAACCTATCTGCAAAGCCGTAAACGTCGCTCGGGGCACCACATCGTAGCGGACCTTCTTACGCTTCGTAGGATCTTCCGCCCCGCCCTGCAAGAGGTTCCAGGCCAAGATCGTCGCTTCATAATTCGATTTATGTCGAAGCTGTTCCCGGCCATTGATGTCGCCTAGGGCATAGACCCCTGGAACCGAAGTTTCTAAATATTCATTCGTCTCAATCCAGCCATGAGAAGACGCTTTAAGCCCAATTTCTTCGAGCTGTAAGTAGGCACTGGACCCGCGAATCCCGGGCGAAACCAA
>CAZCLL010000023.1:6527-18795 GCA_964499555.1 uncultured Fastidiosipila sp. | reverse complement strand
ATATTTCTTCAGCGGTAAGGCGCTCTTCTCGCCCACTGTCTCGATGGCGGATTGTGAGAGTTTTCCCCGCTGCGCTATCCTTCACGTCCACGGTATCGCGGTTCAAATAGACCTCGACACCCCCGTCTTCAAGAACATGGAGGAGCTTACTGCTTACCTCATGGTCCTGTTTCGGAACGAGACGCACATTATGTTGAACCAGCTTCACCTTCGTCCCAAAACTCTGGAAAATATGCGCAAACTCAACGCCGATGTCCCCGCCACCCACAATGATCAACGACTCGTAGGCCTTAGTCGGGAAGCCCGCTTCGGAAAAAAGAGACTCCGCTGTGAAGTAGTCCAAGCGCTCAAAGCCCTGGCCTTCCGGCACATAGGTATGGCCTCCGCAGGCAATGACGACTTTCTCCGCCAGAATCTCCCCTTCACGGCCTTCCGGGTCAGCCAGATGCAAGGTAAAGTATTCCTTACCCTCAAGCACCTGCTTCTTCCGGAAACGAGCCATCGCAAAATAACAGGCGATGTTGGTGTGCGCCGCATAATACTCCGGCAAGCTCTCCCCTTCGGCGATCTTCTCCAAGACCCGCCGCCGAAGCCCTTGCCAATTCACTTGCAAGCGCTCCCCGGCAAGCGCCATCTTCTCCGCTCTTTCGGTCTCGCGGATCAGATCCGCCGCATGCACCATGATTTTCGTCGGAATGCAGCCGTGATTCAGGCAAGTCCCGCCCCAGCCGGAGCCTTCAATCAGGGCCACTTTATGCCCCGTCTCCATGGCGGTATCGGCGATAATCGTACCGCCACCGCTCCCAATTACGGCAATATCGAAAATAGCTTTCGTCATCCTTAACTCCTTATCGCTCCTTCTCTCGCCAAGGCCACAGGGCCTGCGCCTCCGCCAAGGTAGCCAGATCCACATCATAGGCATAGCGCTTATACCGAGGCTCCCTCGAAGTCTCATCAAGCCAGATCACGCCACGCCTCGTGAAGCCGTTTTTCTCCAGCAAGTGCTGCATGGCAAGATTGTCTTCGTGCGTGTCTATGCGGATTTGGCCAAAGCCCCAGGCCTCCGCTTTCTCCCTCGCATAGTAGAAAAATGCGGACGCTAGTTTCGACCCTCTGGCCAAAGGCGCCAGTGCCACTCGGTGGATCACTAGGTAGGGTTCCGCAGAAGCCCAAGCGCCTTCAATGTCCTGATAGGTCGGCTCTTCTCCAGCATGTAAAAACATGGTGCCACAAGGCACCCAGGCTCCTTCCGTCAAGAGCTCTAGAAGATAGGAGTCCCCCTGGGCTAGATCGCGGCGGAAGGATTCCCGAGACGGGCCGCCCATTTGCCACTGGTCAATCCCACATGCTCGCAGAAGGGCGATGGCACCTTCATACATGGCGGTCACAGCCGCTTCGTCCTCTGGCCGGGCCTCCCTGATCCGCCAAAAGCCCTCTGTCATCCCTTGACCTCTTCGAGGCCGATTTGGCGGCCGATCAAGGTCTCTTCACGTAGGTAACGACCCGGTTGCGGGAATTTCAAGGCGCGATAGTATTCTGCATCCTCAAATTTGATTTCTGAGGCCAATTGGAAGGCCTCCGTTTTCGAGCCCTTCTTCAGCCGCTGAATTCTTTCGCCCAAGTTTCCTCTGGCGTTGACCGGCGTCAAGAGATCGGACGAGAAGAGAAGCACTTGATGGAGATCATTCATGAGGACCAGATCCTGGGCCTCACTGCCTGCTGGCAGATAGATGCCACCGACCGGTTTCGCATTAGGATTAAAGGCCTTCACCAATTTCGTTCGTTTTGTCTTCGTCTCATACTCGCTCATGGCAATCCGAGAAATGCGTCCATCTTCAAAGGCAACCAAGATTTCCCCGCTAAAGGTCTCGTCCTCATTTCGATCCTGCAGAAGGACAAACAAGACACTTTCTTCCTTCTCGAAACCTAAAACATTGGCTAGGTAATTGCCCAGATCGGAGGGCTTATTGTCCTCTAGTTCATGCAAGGAAATGCGATAACAGTTCGCCTTCGTCGTATACACGAAGAGCAAGGAGCGGTTCGTGCCATCGATCTCCTGCACAACGAAGTCGTTATCCTTCACCTTGAGGTCACCAGCACTTCGCAGGGAGGTCAAGGCAATTTTCTTAAGATACCCGTCATTGGTCAGGAAAACTTTGAGATTATAGTCTTCGATCAGAGACTCTTTCGAGATCTCCGGAATGTCTTCATCATCAACCAAGGTGGACTTACGCTCTTGCCCGTACTTATCGGCGATGCGCTCAAGATCAGCGATGATCAGCTTATCTAAGAGACGTGGCTTCTCCAAGATTTCATTCAAGTCCTTGATTTCTTTCTCTAACTGAGAAATATCTTTCGTCCGCTTCAGGATGTACTCTCGATTGAGCTGGCGGAGGCGAATTTCCGCCACATATTCCGCCTGCGTTTGGTCAATATCGAAACCCTTACAAAGGTTCGGGATGACCATCGCCTCTTCTTCGGTTTGGCGGATGATCGCGATTGCCTTGTCGATATCCAGAAGGATCTTCTCTAAGCCCTTCAGGAGGTGTAAGCGCTGCTCCTTCTCCGTCAACTCATGGGTTTTCTCTCGCCTGACACAAAGCCTGCGGAAAACCAACCACTCCGCAATCAGGGATTTGACGCCGAGGACCCGGGGGCTGCCATTGATGAGCACATTGAAGTTACAAGAGAAAGAAGACTCTAGAGGCGTCATCTTGAAGAGCCTGGCCATGAGGACGTCGTAATCCGTTGACCTTTTACAATCAATCGTGATCTTCAAGCCATTCAAGTCGGTCTCATCACGGACATCGTTGATATCCTTGATCTTCCCCGTTTTGACGAGGTCGACTAGTCCATCAATGATGGCCTCCGCTGTTGTGGAGTAGGGAATCTCATAGATTTCGACAAGATTATTCTTCTTGTCAATTCGATACTTCGCGCGAATACGGAAAGACCCGCGGCCGGTCTCATAGATCTTCCGCATATCGGATAAGTTATAAACGATCTCCCCGCCACCGGGGAAATCCGGCGCAGGCATCACCTTCAAAACATCGGTAGTCGGGTCGTTAATGTAATTAATGGTCGCCGCACAGACTTCCGCCAAATTAAACGAACAAATATTGGACGCCATACCGACCGCAATGCCTTGATTCGCATTCACCAGAACCGAGGGAAAGGCCGCCGGGAGTAAGGTAGGTTCTTCTAACGTCCCATCATAGTTGGGAACGAAATCTACGGTATCATGTTCGATCCCGTTGAAGATCTCCGCAGCAAAAGCATCCAGTCGCACCTCCGTATAACGAGGGGCCGCATACTGCATATCGCGCGAATACTGTTTGCCCATGTTCCCTTTCGAGTCAATAAAGGGATGCAAGAGCGCTTCATTCCCGCGGGTGAGACGCACCATGGTGTCATAGATGGTCTGGTCACCATGTGGATTGAGTTTCATGGTCTGACCGACCACATTCGCAGACTTCGTGCGGTTCCCGCGCAGAAGGCCCATCTTATACATGGTATATAGGAGCTTTCGGTGCGCTGGCTTGAAACCGTCAATTTCCGGGATGGCTCGTGAAACGATGACGCTCATCGCGTAAGGCATATAGTTGGTTTCTAAAGTATCCGTGATCCGCTGCTCATGAATCACGGCGAGCTTATCTTCTTGAAATTCTCTTACCGGCTCTGTTTCTTTCTTCTTTCTTGCCATAGTCTCCTCCTTTCTCTAATCAAGATCCAGCATATCCAGATAGAGATGGCCGTTCGTCTCAATATGCTGTTTTCGTCCTTGTAAATTGTCGCCCAAGAGCATGTCGAAGGTATCGGCCATTTTCTCCGAACCCTCCGCCTGCACTTGGATAAGCCTACGCGTCTCTGGGTTCATGGTGGTCTCCCACATCATTTCCGGTTCGTTCTCACCCAAGCCTTTCGAACGCTGGATATGGAGATTGGACTGCCCATATTGGGACAAGATGGCGTTCTTTTCCTTGTCATCGAAGGCAAAAAAGGTTTTCTCTTCTTTCCCCTTCCGGTAGGTCATTTCATAAAGAGGCGATTCCGCAATATAGATCTTCCCGGCCTTCAATAAGGTGGGTGTCAAGCGATAGAACATCGCCAGAAGCAAGGTGCGAATCTGGAAGCCGTCCACGTCCGCATCGGTACAGATAATAATCTTGCTCCAGCGAAGCGAACCTAAATCGAATTGGGAAATCTGTTTATTGCTCTTTGTCGTAACCTCAACGCCGGTTCCGATCACCTTCATGAGGTCGGTAATAATATCACTTTTGAAGATCTGATTAAGGTCCGCTTTGAGGCAGTTCAAGATCTTCCCTCGAATGGGAATGACCGCCTGAAACTCGGCATTACGGCCCATCTTGACGGAGCCTAGAGCGGAGTTTCCCTCCACGATGTAGACTTCCCGTTTATCAATGTCGCGCGAACGACAATCCACGAAATTCTTCACGCGGTTATTGATATCCAGGCTGCCCATCAAATTGCGTTTGACCGTAATCCGTTGTTTCTCAGCACTCTCACGCGAACGCTTGTTAATCAGGAGCTGGTCTAAGACCCGATCCGCTTCTTGCTGGCTCTCAATGGACCAGATCTCCAATTTCTCACGAATCAGATCGGTAATGAAATTCTGGATAAAGCGGTTATTGATTGCTTTCTTCGTCTGATTCTCATAGGAGGTCTGCGTCGAAAAGGAATTCACGACACAGATCAAGGAATCACTGACATCCTGCCAAGTAATATGTTGCTCGTTGGCCTTGTACTTATCCTTTTGCTTGATCAGTTTATCCAAGGCATTGGTAAAGCCAAGCCGGACCGCCTTCTCTGGCGAACCGCCATACTCCAACCATGACGAGTTGTGGTAAAACTCTTGCAAAGGGTTTTCATTATTGAAACAGAAGGCTAATTCCACCTTCAATTTATAGACCGGCCGATCCTTGCGATCTTGCCCCTGGCCTTCTGAGAGCCAGGTCAGAGGCGTCGAGATCCCCTTCTCCTGATTCACTTCCTTCACAAAACCCAGAATGCCTTCCGGATAAAGGAAGGACTCATCCGTCCCGGAAATCTCATCCGTGAAGTGAAAAGTCACCCCGGCATTCACGATCGCTTGCCGCTTCAAGACATTCAAGAAATAGTCTGTGGGAATCTCCACTTCCGTAAAGACATCCCGATCCAGCTTGAAGCGCTGAATCGTGCCAGTAGGCCGGCTCTTCGGAGCCGCCACTTTCTTCAAGCCACCAACGTTATTGCCCTTCTCGAAATGCAAGGTAAAGATCTGGCCATCTCGGCAGACTTCCACATCGAAATATTCCGAAGCATACTGGGTCGCGCAAGCGCCTAAGCCGTTCAAGCCTAAGGAAAACTCATAGTTCTCACCTTCCAGCGTGTTGTATTTTCCGCCGGCATAGAGCTCGCAGTACACGAGTTCCCAGTTGTAGCGCTTCTCTTTATTGTTGTAGTCCAAAGGAATGCCGCGGCCAAAATCCTTCACTTCAATACTGTGATCCTTGAAGCGGCGGATCTCAATTCTCTGGCCGTAGCCTTCCCGCGCTTCGTCAATCGAGTTCGAAAGAATCTCGAAAAAAGCATGCTGGACGCCCACAATGTCGTCCGAGCCGAAAATGACCCCGGGGCGCAGACGAACACGGTCCGCACCCTTCAGGGCAGATATACTGTCGTTATCGTAAACTTGTTTTTGAGGCATAGTGTCTCCGCTCAGATGAAATAGCAAAGTCGATTATACCACGAGGGAAAATCAAGACAGTCCCGTAATGACCCCCGCGTCATCGATATCCATATGCACCGCCGCCGGCACTTTCGGCAAGCCCGGCATCGTCATGATATCCCCCGTAAGGCAAACCACGAAGCCCGCTCCCGCACTCACCTTCGCCTCGCGCACGGTAATTCGGAAGTCTCTGGGTACTCCCAATTTCTTCGGGTCATCCGAAAATGAATACTGGGTTTTCGCCATACACACCGGCAAGTGCCCGAAGCCCCGTTTCTCCAAATTCCGCAGCTGCGTCAAAACACCAGGGGCTAAATCCACACCGTCCGCCCCGTAAATCTCGCGGGCAATCGTCGTAATCTTCTCTCGCAGGCTCAGCTCATCCCCATAAAGGACGCGGAAATCCGACGGCTCCTCACAGAGGTCTACCACCTTCCGAGCCAGGGCCAAACCGCCCGCTCCGCCTTTGGCAAAGACATCCGAGAGAACCACCGATGTGCCCATCCCCTCGATTCGGTCCTTCAGAAAGGTCAGTTCCGCCTCTGTATCCGTCGGGAAGCGGTTTATCGCGACCACGACCGGTACGCCGTACTTCTGCAAATTCTCCAAGTGTTGTTCCAAGTTGCAGATGCCATCGGCCAAAGCCACCAAGTCCTCGAGTTTCAAGTCCTCTTTTGCTTGGCCGCCGTTGAACTTCAGCGCTCGAACCGTTGCCACTAAGACGACCGCATCCGGCTTGAGATCTGCCTGGCGACAGACGATGTCAAAGAATTTTTCTGCGCCTAGGTCCGCGCCGAAGCCCGCTTCCGTCACGACATAATCTGCCAATTTCAGCCCCATGCGGGTGGCGAGAATCGAGTTACAGCCATGGGCGATATTGGCAAAAGGCCCCCCGTGAATGATGGCTGGGGTATTCTCGGTTGTCTGCACCAGATTCGGTAAGATCGCATCTTTCAGCAAGAGAGCCATGGCCCCAACGGCGCCCAGATCCTTAGCCGTGACTGGCTCATTCTCATAGGTATAGGCCACGATCATGCGGCCCAGGCGGTCTTTCAGATCCGAAAGACCGGAGGTCAAGCACAAGATCGCCATGATCTCCGAAGCCACAGTAATATCGTAGCCTCCCTCCCTAACCACGCCATCGCCTCGGGAGCCTAGGCCCAAGACCACATTCCGCAGGGCTCGGTCATTCATATCCACCACGCGTTTCCAGACAATGCGTTTCGGATCAATCTTGAGGGGATTTCCTTGATACAAGCTGTTATCCAACATCGCTGCCAAAAGATTATGGGCAGCCGAAATGGCGTGGAAGTCACCCGTAAAATGAAGGTTAATATCATCCATCGGCAACACTTGGGCGTAGCCTCCACCGGCCGCACCACCCTTCATGCCGAAGCAGGGGCCTAAGGAAGGTTCACGAAGCGTCGTGATCGCCTTCTTGCCCAAGCGATTCAGGGCCATCGACAAGCCTACATTTGTGGTTGTCTTCCCCTCACCGGCCGGCGTCGGGTTAATGGCCGTAACGAGAATCAGTTTCCCGTCTTTTTTCTTCTGTCTCTCTTTCAAAACCTGTAAGGAAAGTTTCGCCTTGTCCCGGCCATAGGGATCATATTCTTCTTCTTGAAGTCCTAGGTTTCGGGCGATTTCTGAAATGGGCAATCGTTTGGTTTCCTGTGCGATTTCAACGTCGGTCTTCATGAGAACCCCCAAGATGATAAATTTCGTATCTATCTTACCACTAGAGGCCAGACGGCCAAAGCGCCTCTAGGCAAAGTTTCGGGGGAAATGTACAAGACCCCGGCAGCCACAACCGAGGTCTCGAACAAGAGGAGAAAAATAATGAAAAAAGAGGAGTAGCAATCGCTTGTGCTACAAGTACATTAAACAATAGAAAGGTGATAAGAGAATTAAAGGAATGTGAAAGAATGTGAAGATTTCGCAGAAAATTGCAGGATCCGCCTTTTTATTTCCCTTGTCCCGCCTGAAGCCAGGCCAAAAGGGTCGGCACATGGCTCTTTTCCACCGTACGAACCCCCGTGAGCAAGGTGGCTTCCCCCTCCCCTTGCAAGGCTTCCGGAATGGTAACATCCGCTAATTCTTGCGCATAGCGAGCAGCAAAATCTTCATAGGAGAGTTCGCCATCATGATAGGCCTTTCGCAGAAGATTGCTGGGACAAATTTCCTTAGGCCAAAGGTCCAAGGAGGCTTCTTCCTTCGTGATGCCTCGGGGCCAGAGCCGGTCGATCAGGACACGAAGGCCTTTGGTCTCAAGGTCTTTATCATAGATTCGTTTAACAGAGAAGATCATACGCTTTGTCCTCCTCTTCCCATGGTAGCAGACAACAGGTACCCGCTCGGAAGCAAAAGGTAACCTATGTACAGGCGGCTTTGGCCTAGGTCACGAAAATCAGGCAAAGATAGAAGAAAGTGGGTAAATGGTTCAAGACTAAGGAGAAGTCTTCGTTACACTAGAGAAAGAACACCAGAGAACCTAATCAAGGGAGGTAAAACAATGTTCAATTTGCTCATTGGAGGAGCAGCCGGTCAAGGGATTGAAACGACCGGTCTGGTATTTGAGAAGTACCTGAAGAAGAATGGGTACACGATTTTCTCAACAAAAGATCTGATGTCTCGCGTCAGAGGCGGACACAATTTCACCTACATGCGGATTTCCCGAGAACCGATTTACACGCACGATTATCAAGTGGATGGCATCCTGGCCTTGAACCAAGATTCCATTGATCTGCACTTGGCGGCGCTTCGTGAGCATAGCTTCGTGCTGGCTGACGAGAGCCTCAAGAGTGAGGATCCCAGAGTTATTTTCTTGCCGATGAATAAGCTTGCGAAGGAGCTGGGCAATGTGAAAGCAGCGTCTTCCGTAGCCGTTGGCGCCTTGATTCGTCTCTTCTCGCTACCACGTGAGCAGATGGCGGAAATTTTCGGTCACTCGATGAAAGCCGCGATCTTGGACGTGAATGTGCAGGCTGCGGAAAAGGGCTATGAGCTCATCACAGACGAGCAAGTCGCCTCGATGGCCGGTACGATTGGGAAAGAGCTTGGCTCGGAAGCCAAGGACTACAGCGAGTGGCTGACCTTGAATGGTAACCAGGCGATCGCTTTGGGTTCCCTGGCAGCGGGCTTGCAGTTCTATGCGGCCTACCCCATGTCTCCTTCTACTTCGATCATGGAGTACTTGGCATCGGTCATGGATGAGACCGGTATTGTCGTGGAGCAGGCCGAAGATGAGTTGGCTGGCATTAATATGGCCGTCGGCGCTGCTTATGCCGGTGCCGTTGCTATGACCGGTACCTCAGGTGGTGGTTTCCAATTGAAATTGGAAGCGATTGCCATGGCCGGCATGCAAGAAATCCCCGTCGTGATCGCCGATGCCATGCGTCCAGGCCCAGTTACGGGATTGCCAACGAGAACCGAGCAGGGCGACCTGAACATGGCCATTTTTGCCGGGAACGGTGAATATCCGAAGGCCGTTCTTGCCGTGAAGAGTCACGAGGATGCGTTCTACCAGGCCGCTAGAGCCCACTACCTCGCCGAGAAGTATCAGATGCCGGTCATCTTACTGACCGACCAGTACTTGGCGGATGGAACGGCAACCGTCGCTCCCTTCGACTTTAGCCAAGTCAAGAAAGTGAGCCCGGGGCAGTCGCCGGAGGAGGCTTTGGCCTACAAAGAAGGCGAAGTCCGCGGGGATACGCCCTCCGGTGAGATGAAGGAGAGTCAACTGGCCTTGTCTGAGTACAAACGCTACCGGGTGACGGAGAACGGCATCAGCCCTCGACTCATTCCGGGGAACCCCTATGCCTTCGTTTCCGCCGACACCGACGAGCACGACGAGTATGGCTTCATCACGGAGTCTGCTGAGGTGCGCGTGGAGCAAACCGACAAGCGCAAACGCAAGCTCGAAACTTTCCTGAAAGAAGATGTCCAAGAGCCCCTGAGCTACGGCCAAGACGGCGCGGATGTGCTCCTACTCGCTTGGGGATCACTGGATCAAACCATGAAGGAAGCCACGGAGAAATTCGCAGCCAAGGGTGTCGACGTGAAGGTCCTGGTCTTCGGGGACGTTTGGCCTCTGCCTACGGCGAAGCTTCTTGCGGTGGCCAAAGACGCCAAACACATCATCAACGTCGAACAGAACTCCGATAGCCAGTTGGGGCTTCTCATCCGGCGTGAAACGGGTCTTTCGATGACCGCGGACGTGCTGAAATATGACGGTCGGGCGATTTCCAGCGAGGAAGTTGTGGACCGTGTGCTCGAGATCATTAGCTAGGAGGAAACTATGTCTTTATCCATCCAAACCAGTCCTCAAACGGATTTTATTTCTTATAACACGGCCTGGTGCCCGGGTTGCGGAAACTTCGCTATCCAAGCCGCGCTGAAAGATGTGCTGAACGAGCTGGGACTAGACCCGCACAAGGTTCTGCTGGCGGCCGGTATCGGTCAGGCGGCCAAAACCCCGCAGTACATTTCTGCGAACCGTTTCAGCGGCCTCCATGGGCGTTCACTGGCTTCGGCTAGTGCGGCCAAAATCGCCAATGACGACCTCACCGTCATCATCAACACCGGTGACGGCGACAGCTTCGGCGAAGGCGGTAACCACTTCATGGCGGCCGTCAGAAGAAACGTCAACTTCACTCACATCGCCCATGACAATCAGGTTTATGGCCTGACCAAAGGCCAGGCCTCCCCTACTGCCCTACGCGGCTTCGTCACCCCGGTTCAGACGGCCGGTGTTCATAACACCCCCTTCAACCCGGTCTTGAATGCCTTGACTTTGGGTGCCGGCTTCGTGGCCAGAGCGTTCAGTTGCGATGCGGAGCAATTCAAAACGATCCTCAAAGCCGCTATCCAATACGACGGCTATGCCCTGATCGATATCTTCCAGCCCTGTGTTTCCTTCAATAAGGTGAACACCTTCCAGTGGTACAAAGAGCGTGTTCGCCCCTTAGGTGACGACTACGACCCGACCAACTGGGAACTGGCCCTCAAGACGGCGGCGACCTTCAGTGATGACGGCATTCCTACGGGCATCATCTATAACGTCCCCCTGCCGACCTTCAAGAGTCAGAATACTGTCCTCTCTGAGCAAGGTCCACTGAAGGATCATCAGGTGGAAGAGAAGACTTTGGAGACTTTGTTGAAGAAGTTTACGTGAGGCGGGTAGCCTGACGACTCGTTCGAGCGAAATCAATAGTAGATTTGAAAACCCTGTGGTCTTTTGGGCTGCAGGGTTTTTACTTAGTAAATAATGTAGGAAAGCCACGTGTAATTTCGATTTTCTGCGGCAGAAGATTTATGTTCATCAATAAGAAAGGTGTTATTTTTTCAATCCACGCCCTCCATGCGGAGAGCGATCGCTACATTGTATAGCATTTATTATATACAAAAAAACGCCATAGATCTCCTACGACGTTTCTTGTGGTGAGCCCAACAGGATTCGAACCTGTGACCCACAGCTTAGAAGGCTGTTGCTCTATCCAGCTGAGCTATGGACCCATGTGGAGCAGGTGAAGGGAATCGAACCCTCACGATCAGCTTGGAAGGCTGAAGTTCTACCACTAAACTACACCTGCGTCTGGATGGTGATTTCGCCTCGCAAAAGCAAGGAGCGAAAACGCTTGATAATATTAGCGTATAAGTCCAAGGAATTCAAGCACCCTAGTCGGGAAATATTCGAAAAATCATCCATAACATAAATGATTTTGTCCGAGTTTGCTTCGCAATGAACAAAAGCCCCTGCATATTTCCAGAGTCTATGTTAGTGTTAATGGTAAGTAAGAATTTTGCACTTGATTGATTTGGCTTCTGTTCCTTCGATATCGACGAGTGTTTTGTAGCTGGGAGACCTATGTAGATGACAGAGAAGGACAACGATCATTCGAGAAATGAGGCAGACAATAAGCCGAATGCACTACGCGATTTTGCTTATGTCTCACAAATTGGTTTTACCATGGCCGCTTCTCTATTCGTTGCTGTGATCATCGGAAGATTTCTTGACCGGCACCTGGGCACCTCGCCCCTCTTCTTACTTATCTTTTCTCTTCTTGGGCTTATTAGTGCTTTTTTCTCTCTAGCAGCCCTCTCAAACAAGAAGAAATAAGCTGTAGCTTACAGCTTGGATCCGTTGCCTTACGCAGATGGATCTACACGAACGATAGACTTTTAGCTCCTGCGTTTTGCGTAGTTTGTGCTACGGAGAACGTAAGTAGGAAGGAGATGACATGAAGCCAGACGCTCTAGCGAAGCGTATGAATATTGCCATCCTCGTGATCAGCGTACTTTGTGTAGTGGGATCACTTGTTTATTATCGCTCCCTTCAATTTTTACCATTTTTCTATGGTGTCCTCTTGGGAGCCGCAGCAAGCCTCGTGAAGGTTTTTTTATTGAAACGAGCAGTGACGAAGGCCTTGTCGCCTGACGTGAAAAATGCCGGGTTCTATATCACCGGTCAGAATCTCCTACGTTTCGCCCTAACTGCCCTGGCCTTGGTCGCCGGAGCCTTGATTGACGGGATTAGTTTAT
>CAZCLL010000023.1:1439-6517 GCA_964499555.1 uncultured Fastidiosipila sp. | reverse complement strand
CGTGGCCGGGATTTTGAGCTAGCAGATTGCGGTGTATGTCGCGAATTTCACGGCGAAGAGAGAGGAGCAGATTCATGGATCTGAACATTGAGACCTATCGCGTTTTTGAGATTTTCGGAGTCGAAGTCTGGTTGACTGAGACGATCGTGAACACCTGGATCTTGATGGGTGTTCTCATCTTCCTAGCAATCGCGGTAAGGATTAGTTTGCGAAACTACCAGACGATCCCGAAAGGCTTTCAGAATGCCATTGAGGCGGTGGTGGAGATTTTTGACAATTTTGCCACAGGTGCCTTGGGGAAGAATGTGAGTTATGTTTCCCCTTGGTTCTTCTCCACTTTCCTTTTTATTCTCGTAAGTGCCTTAGCCAGTGTTCTGGGCCTAAGAGCTCCTACAGCGGATTGGGCGACGACCTTTGCTCTAGCCCTGGTTTCCTTCTTCCTCATGGTGGTTCTGGACTTCAGACATCGTAAGGGAGAGTATTTCAAAGATCTGCTGGTTCCACACCCGGTTTTCTTGCCGGTGAACTTGATCGGAGAACTGGCGAAACCGATATCTCTGAGCTTCCGTCTTTTTGGAAATATGCTTTCCGGAACGATCCTCTTGGCTCTTTACTACGGTCTTACGCCCCTATTGGTTCAAATTGGGATCCCTGCCGTTCTGCACGGCATCTTCGACGTCGCCTTTGGGGCCTTGCAGACCTATATCTTCGTCATCATCAGCATGATGTACATCAATAACGCAGCAAACACCTGAGATACGTCCAAGCGTAGGCTTTGGCCTACTAGAGAAATAGAAAAACACAGAAACCTAAGAAAATAGTGGAGGACAAAACACATGTCGGATTTAGCAATCGTAATGGTAGGAGCCCAAATTGCCGCAGCAATCGCCCTTCTAAATGGTCTCTTTACGACCTTTGGACAGGCCAGAATCGCCGCTCAAGCGATTGAATCGATGGCCAGGCAGCCAGAGGCCTATGACAACATCAGAAGTACGATGTTTATTGGTTTGGCGATGGCCGAAACGTCGGGTATTTACGGACTTCTGATTGCGATCATCCTGATCTTTGCCAATCCGCTCGTAAGCCAGTTTGTGGGACTTTTAGGCTAATCCTTTTGTTCTAGAAACCAGCGGATAACAAGGAGGTAGTAACGTTGCTCGATCAACTGATATTCTTGACCCAGAATGCGCAAGAGGGTCGACTCTTCGGTTTAGACCAGCAAACTTTGATCCAGATTGGCATTCAGCTTCTGAATGCGGTCATTTTGTTTGCGGTTTTGACCTATCTTCTCTACAAACCGGTCAAGGCCTATTTGGCCAAGCGTCAGGAGAAGATTCGTCAGAATTTTTCAGATGCAGAGGAAGAGATGGCGAAGGCTAAGGAACTTATCTCGCAGTACGAAGAGAAAATTGCCAAGATTAACGAAGAGCGGAGCCAAATTCTCGCGCAGGCGGAAGTGAATGCGGCAAATGAGAAGAAACGTATTATTGCCGAAGCGCATGAAGAAGCGGATAAGATCAAGGCCCTGCAAGCGCAGAAGGCAGCGGATCAGTCCATTCGCATGCGTGAAGAAATGCGTGCCTTGGTCATTGATTATTCTGCGCTGATGGCAGAGAAGCTGATTTTAGAAGAGATGGACGAGACCGCCAGAGCGAAGTACACGTCTTGGGTTACGGCCTCTCTGGAGGATAAGGCATGGCCAAATTAGTCCATAGTCAGGGTGGCACACTTGTGAAATTGGAGATCGATGCTGATACGCTAGACCAAGACATCGATCAGATCCGGCGCATTCTGGATGCCTTAGATGATCCGGAGATCAAGCGCTTTCTCTCGGATCCGACGATTTCCGCCCGTCAGAAACGCATTATCTTAGATAAGAGTTTCATGACGGAAGAGAAGGAAAACAGGCGTGAACGCATGAAGCTTCTCATGGAAGAGAGCCGGCTTTCGGAAGGGGACTTTCCTTCGGAAGATTATGTTCCGCAAAGAAGCCGGAATCTTCGTTCGCTCTATGCCAAGGTGGTTTCTGCGAGCCCTTTGAGCCCGGAACAGAGTGAATCGATCGAGCGGATCGTGAAACAAAAGTTCGGAGAAAATATTGAAATTCATCACTACTTAGATCCTGATGTGATCGCCGGTTTCTACATTATGTGTGATGGGCTTATCTTGGATACCACGGTTCGGACCGAACTGGTGCGTATGAAAGAGAGCGTGAAGAGAGAGGCTATGATGCAAGGAAAATCACCGGAAATTACCTCCATTATCAAAGAGCAGATCAAGTCCTACCGAGGCAAATACGAGTTCACAGAGGCCGGTACGGTCATCCAAGTTGGTGACGGAATCGCTCACGTGCGAGGGCTTGGCAATTGTATGAGCGGTGAGCTCTTGTCATTTGCAGACGGCACCTACGGGATGGCACAAAACTTAGATGAAGACAAGATCGGCGTGATTCTGATGGGTTCAGATTCCGGCATCAAAGAAGGTGATCCAGTGAAACTCACTGGCCGTATGGCGGAAGTCCCCGTAGGAGATGAGATGCTTGGCCGTGTGGTCAACTCTTTGGGCGAACCTATTGATGAGCGCGGAGCGATTGAAACCACAAAGTTCCGTCCGGTTGAGGCAGAAGCGCCTTCGGTCATTATGCGAAGTGAAGTGAACCGCCCCTTGCAAACGGGAATTAAGGCGATTGATGCCCTGGTTCCCATCGGAAAAGGGCAACGTGAGCTCATCATTGGTGACCGCGAAACCGGTAAAACCAGCTTGGCCATTGACACCATCCTGAACCAAAAGGGCAAGGATGTTCGCTGCGTCTATGTGGCGATCGGGCAGAAGAGCTCAACCGTCGCAAGATTGATCCGCGTCTTGACGGAGAATGGGGCGATGGCCTATACCACGGTCGTCCTCTCCTCTGCGAGTGAGTCGGCAGCTCTACAATATTTTGCGCCTTACGCAGGAACGGCAATTGCAGAAGAATGGATGCAGCAAGGTAAGGATGTCCTCATTGTCTATGATGACCTGTCGAAGCATGCGGTGGCCTACCGTGCGATTAGCCTTCTCTTAGACAGACCACCGGGGCGTGAAGCCTATCCGGGGGATATTTTCTACCTGCACTCCCGCTTGCTGGAGCGTTCGGGCTCCCTCTCGGAAGAGGAAGGTTCAGGTACTTTAACGGCTCTCCCGATTGTTGAGACCCAAGGTGGCGATATCTCCGCGTACATTCCGACGAATATTATTTCGATTACCGATGGCCAGATCTATCTGGAGTCTGAACTCTTTAATAACGGCATCAGGCCGGCGATCAATCCTGGACTTTCGGTCTCCCGTGTGGGCGGCAGTGCCCAGATTCCGGCCATGAAGAAGCTTGCGGGGCCTTTGCGGATTGAGTTTGCGCAGTATAACGAGCTCCAGGTCTTCTCGCAGTTTGGGACGGATCTGGATCCCAATACGGCGAAACAATTAAATCACGGGGACAAGATCCAGGAAATCCTGAAGCAGAGCGTTCATAAGACCTTACTTGTCGAGTATCAAGTTTTGCTCTTATATGTCCTAAACAAAGGGCATATCGATGACGTTGAGACGAATCGGGTCTTGCGCTTTCAGCGTGATTTCCTAAAGTACGTGGAACAGCATGCGCCGGAGATCTGCCGCGAAATCGCCGAGACAGAACAATTGTCTGAAGAGAACCAAGCGAAAATCGATACACTCGTCGAACGAGTAAAACAAGAATATGGCTACTAAGAAGGGGTGGACCGATGGCCTCGATGCGTGAAATTAAAGGCAGAATCGCTAGTGTCACATCGACCGGACAGATTATCCGGGCGTTAGATTCGATTGCGTCTTCTAAGCTTCACAAGGCAAGAGCGCAGCTAGAAGGGGCGAAACCCATGGCCGAAGGGCTGGGTCAGTTGGTGGATCAACTCTGCCAATTTGATGGTGCCACAGAACATCCCTACTTGGAGAAGAGACCGGTCAAGAATAGCCTCTACCTGGTTCTCTCCAGCAACCAGGGCTATGCCGGTGGCTACAATGCGAATGTCTTGAACACGGCTTTACGTCACATGGAAGCTCGCCGTAAGGCCTTAAAACAGACAGGAAAAGTCCAGGAGAGCATTATTGTCGGCGGAAAAAAAGGCGAGTCTTTCTTCCGTCAGCACAAGAAAAATATCATTCAGACGGTCAATGATATCGCGGATTCGCAAGTCTATTTCTATGCGGAGAAGCAGGCTTCTTGGCTCGCCAAACAGTTTCTGGAAGGGCACTATGACGAGATCTACTTGGTGTATACGCACTTCCAGAATGTGCTCTCGTACGAACCGAAAGTCAGGAAGCTACTGCCCTTGGAGGCGGCTTTGGCCAAAGAAGCAGACCCTTTCACGATCCTCTCCCCTTCCCTGGATGATCTCCTCGAACACACGGTCCCCCTCCACTTGCACATGCAGCTCTTCTACGCCTTCTCGGATTCGCACACGAGTGAGCAGGCGGCGCGCATGGTGGCGATGAATACAGCCGGGAAGAATGCGGAAGAGCTGATTGAAAAGCTGGGGATTCAATACAACAAAGAACGACAAGCCGCCATCACCCAGGAACTCAATGAGATTATCGGTGGCAGCAAATCGAAGAAGCAAAGGATGTAAGAGATGACTGAAGGAAACATTGGCAGAATTACCCAGATCATTGGTGCGGTTGTTGATATCCGCTTCGAAGATGATCTGCCGGCACTTTATAATGCGGTTGAAGTTCGTCATCACGGGCATACGATTGTTTTGGAAGTGATGCAGCACCTAGGGGAACACAGCGTTCGCTGTATCTCGATGCACTCGACAGATGGTTTGAAACGCGGGATGGAGGCCTTTGATACGGGTTCGGCTATCTCGGTTCCGGTTGGTGACAAGGTTTTGTCTCGCATGGTGAATGTCTTAGGTAAACCGATTGACAATCTGCCGGAGATTGAGGCGGAGGAGAAATGGGGTATCCACAGGGATCCACCTAGCCTGGTCGAACAGACAACGAAACCGGAGATGTTGGAAACGGGCATCAAAGCGATTGATCTCCTCTGCCCTTTCTCAAAGGGTGGGAAG
>CAZCLL010000023.1:375-1429 GCA_964499555.1 uncultured Fastidiosipila sp. | reverse complement strand
ATCGCTCAGGAACATGGAGGGCGCTCGATCTTCGTTGGTGTGGGTGAGAGAACCCGTGAAGGCAATGACTTATACTATGACATGAAGGGTTCTGGGGTTCTGGAGAATACAGCCCTGGTCTTCGGGCAGATGAATGAGCCGCCCGGGGTTCGTATGCGAGTGGCCCTTACGGGTCTTACGATGGCGGAGTATTTCCGTGACGTAGAGAAACAGGATGTCCTCCTCTTTATTGATAACATCTACCGTTTCGTCCAGGCAGGTTCCGAAGTCTCAGCGCTGCTCGGCAGAACGCCGTCGGCTGTTGGCTACCAGCCGACCTTGGCAACCGAGATCGGTGAATTACAAGAGAGAATTACCTCCACCCTGAATGGGTCGATCACGTCGGTCCAGGCAATTTACGTGCCGGCGGACGACTTCACAGACCCGGCGACGGCCACGACCTTTGCGCATTTAGACGCTGTCGCGGTCTTGTCCCGGTCGATCGTGGAAATGGGGATCTATCCGGCGATTGATCCCTTGAGCTCTAGCTCCCGTATCCTCGAGCCGGCGATTGTCGGCAGTGAGCACTATAAGGTTTCACAAGCGGTGAAGCACATCTTGCAGCGCTACAAGGACTTACAGGATATCGTGGCGATCTTGGGAATGGATGACTTAAGTGACGAAGATAAGCTTACGGTCAACCGGGCTCGTAAGGTCCAGCGTTTCCTCTCACAGCCCTTCTATGTGGCGGAGAAGTTTACGCAGATTCCGGGGCGTTTCGTTTCCATTGAGGATACCTTGCAAGGCTTCCGCGAGATTATCGAGGGCGTACACGATGAGATTCCGGAGAGCTTCTTCATGAATGCCGGGACCATTTCGGAAGTCGTTGAGAAGTGTAAGCAGACACAGGAAGAAGAAAATGGCGACTGATACAGAACAGGCGAAAAAAACAAAGAAAGTACAGGTCATCATTACGACCCCTCGCGGCGTAAAGCACCAGGAAGAGGCGGATCTGATCCGCTTCCGCGCGATTGATGGCGATATGGGCATCATGCCCGGTCATGCCCCTTTATTC
>CAZCLL010000023.1:0-365 GCA_964499555.1 uncultured Fastidiosipila sp. | reverse complement strand
GCTGGGGGACGGCGTCTTGTATATCAAGAATGAGGAGCAAGAGAATTTGTGGGCGGTCTTCGGCGGCGTTGCCCAGGTAGGCCAGGACAGAATTTCCATCTACAGCACGATCGCCCAAAGGCCGGATGAGATTGATCTGGAGCGGGCTCTGGAAGACCGTATGGCGGTTGAGGAAGCCCTGGCCGAAGAGCGTGAAGACCACATGACGAAGCGCTTACAGGTCATGCAGTATAGAGCCCTGGTTCGTTTACATGTGGGCAATAACACGAACTTCCTCGAAGATGGCGGAGACGACTCCGATAGCGAGTAAGCTGGTACTCCGATAGCGAGTAAGCAGGCTCGGTCAGCCTCGTCTCTCACCGCAC
>CAZCLL010000022.1:22719-24473 GCA_964499555.1 uncultured Fastidiosipila sp. | reverse complement strand
TTGAGGTCGCTATGAGGTAATACTCGTGCAGGTTCAAGTCCTGTTGACCGCACCACAAGAGGAGGCTATAGATCTTCAGGATCTATAGCTTTTTTGATTTTCTCCCATTTTCCCTGGTTTTTCTCGCATTTTTTCGCCTCCGATTCCTGCCGAAATCCTCTTTTTCCTGTATGCTTGTACTATCCTTGTCGCAAGGAAAATCAGAGGCCAGGAGGCTCTTTATGAAACGTTATGGAATCGAAGTGAATCTAGTCCGAGAAGCCCCATTAGAGCAAACCTTTCTCCCGATCAAGAAATGGAATGACGCTTACCTAGCCGAGGCCGCTAAGCCTCTAGCTGTAGCGATTGAGCGCAGTAACGGCCTCGTTTCCGTGTACCGAACGAAGATCAGAGGCAGCGAAGCATCCCTAGAAGCAGACATTCTTTACGTCAGCAAATTGGTCAAGATGCTCCTCTGGTCTAGAGGCGGGTGGAAGATCTCCATCTGCGGCGATGACAAGGTCGCAAAGGCCATTCAAGAAGAATACAAGCCAGGCGGCACAAGAGATTTTGATTTCCACTTTATGAGCCGCGTCTATGACCGCCCCATCGAAGTCCAGGCACGAGCCTACGAGGATTGCCCGGAGGCCAAAGAGTCTGCAGAAGCCATTGGCCTTCACCTAAACGGCTGCCGCATCGGTTTCGACGCCGGCGGCTCGGACCGGAAAGTCTCTGCCGTGATCGACGGCGAAACCGTCTATTCCGAAGAAGTGATTTGGTATCCGAAGCTCAAATCCGATCCGGACTACCACTATCAAGGCATCTTAGAATCCTTCCGCACAGCCGCCTCGAAAATGCCTAGAGTCGACGGCATCGGTGTCTCCTCCGCGGGCATCTACATTGACAATCAAACAAGAGAAGCTTCCCTCTTCCTTGAAGTCCCGCGCGAGCAATACGGGGACGTAGAGACGATCTACCTGCGCGCTGCCGAAGAAGTGGCCCCAGGAAAACCCCTGGTCGTCGCGAATGATGGGGATGTTTCGGCTTTGGCCGGAGCGATGAGCCTCGGAACCGGCAAAATCATGGGCATCGCCATGGGCACCTCGGAAGCCGTGGGCTACGTCGACGAAGAACAACACATCGCCGGCTGGCTGAACGAACTGGCCTTCGCCCCTGTCGACCTCCAAGAAGACGCCACCCGAGACGAATGGTCAGGTGACCTAGGCGTCGGCTGTAAGTACTTCTCGCAAGACGCCGCCATCAGACTCAGCGAAGTTGCCGGGCTCGAAATTGATCCCAGCCTCCCGCTGGCCCAGAAACTCAAGGAAATCCAAGCTTTTATGGAAGACGATGACCCCAGAGCGCAAGCCATCTTCGAATCCATTGGTGTCTACTTCGCTCATGAACTCGCCTACTACGCTGACTTTTATGCCCTTGACCACGTGATCGTCATGGGGCGTGTCGTCTCCGGCAAGGGCGGCGACCTGATCCTCCAAGTCTGTCAGGAAGTCATCGCAGCCGAGTACCCCGAGCTGGCAGCGACACTCAACGTCATGCTGCCTGACGACAAGCTACGCCGCGTCGGGCAGAGCATGGCCGCCGCCTCTCTTCCTTACATTGAGGAGACGGTATGAAATTAAATAACAAACGGACGATTTTGGTAGGTTTCGCTTTTCTCTCCATTGCCGCCTTCTGGCAGCTCTACGATAGTGTCATCCCGCTGATCCTGAAGAACGACTTCGGGATTGGCGATACGGTTTCCGGAGGGATCATGG
>CAZCLL010000022.1:12151-22709 GCA_964499555.1 uncultured Fastidiosipila sp. | reverse complement strand
CATGGCCATCGATAATATCTTGGCTGTCTTCCTCCTCCCCCTCTTCGGCGCCCTAAGTGACCGCACCCACACGAAGCTCGGCCGCCGCATTCCCTACTTGATTGTTGGCACGCTTCTGGCCGTCGTCTTCATGATGCTCATCCCCTTCGCAGCCAACAGTCGCAATGAATGGCTCTTTTTCGTAGCGCTCGGGGCAACCCTCCTCGCCATGGCCACCTACCGCTCCCCGGCCGTCGCCCTGATGCCGGACGTGACCCCCGCCCCTTTGCGCTCCAAGGCCAACGCCATCATCAATTTGATGGGTGCCCTGGGCGGCGTCTACTACCTGATCCTGGCCAGGTTCTTGCCCCGCGGTGCCGAAGGCAATGACTACACCTGGCTCTTCCTGGCCGTCGCCATTCTCATGGTCCTGGCCGTTGCGATCGTCACCTTCACCATCCCTGAGAACAAACTCCGCGTCAACACAGCAGAGGAGGAAGAGGCGGCTTTGGCCAAAGCCGCCGAGACCACTTCCCCCGACGCCACGAGTGAAGCTGACCCAGCCGTACGAAAGAGCCTCCAGCTCATCTTGCTCTCGGTCGCCCTCTGGTTTCTGGGCTACAATGCGGTGACCACAGCCTTCACGAAGTACGCCCAAGAAATGTGGGCGATGGATCTAGGGGCGGCCTCAAGTGCCCTCCTGGTTGCCACGATCGGTGCAGTAATCAGTTACATCCCGATCGGCATTCTCTCCTCGAAATTCGGCCGTAAGAAGACGATTTTGACCGGCATCGTGATCTTGTCGCTCTGCTTCGCCTCCGGCTTCTTCTTCCAGCGTTTTTCGCCTTTACTCTATGTGATGTTTGCGCTGGTCGGCTTCGCATGGGCGGCCATCAATGTGAACTCTTACCCTATGGTCGTGGAGCTCAGTAAACACGGGGACACCGGGAAATACACCGGCTACTACTACACCTTCTCCATGTCCGCCCAGATCATCACGCCCATCCTCTCCGGTGCCTTACTGGAACATGTGGGGTACTGGACCCTCTTCCCTTATGCTGCCATTATGGTCGCCTTAGCCTTCATCACCATGTCGCAAGTGAAGCACGGCGACAATCGCCCAGACCTTCCGGATGACAAGATCGAGCTCTTGGCCGGAGCGGACGACTGAGGCCACGCCTCTTCCTACGCACGAAAAAAGCGGCCTCCCGGCCGCTTTTCTTTGTGTTTGTGTTAGGTGCGTCTTAGCTCTCGTCGCCGAAATACATGCCTAAGCCTCTGGCGGAACGAACCAAATCCGAGTCCTTGGGCACCACCTTCAACTTGCCGGCAACCTCCGACAAGGGCGTTCCGGTCATCTCCCCGTTCACCCGGGAGACCATGTAGCCAAACTTCCCTTCGAGAATAAACTCGGCCGCCTTCGTCCCGCAACGCGTCGCAAAGACACGATCATACGGACAAGGCTCGCCACCTCTCTGGTAATGGCCTGGCACCGTCACGCGCACTTCTTGGTCGAGCATCTCATTGAGTTCAGCCGCCAAGCGATAAGCCACCGAAGGATGATTCATCTGCTGTCTGTGCTTCGCAAATTCCTTCTTCGACATCGCCGCTTCTTCAGTCGTCATCGCACCTTCAGCCATGGCAATAATCGAGAAGCGCTTCCCGTCCCTCGCGCGCTCTTGGAGCGCATACTGAATCGAATTCAGATTGTAGGGAATTTCCGGTAACAAGATAATATCGGCACCACCAGCAACCCCAGCATGCAAGGTCAGCCAGCCCGCCTTATGGCCCATGAGCTCGATAATGAAAATTCGTCCATGTGAGGTCGCAGTCGTGTGAATGCCATCAATGACGTTCGTTGCGATATCCACCGCACTCTGGAAACCGAAAGTCATCTCCGTCCCCCAGAGATCATTGTCGATCGTCTTCGGCAAGGTCACCACATTGAAGCCATCCTCCGACAAACGGTTCGCCGTCTTGTGCGTGCCATTGCCGCCCAAGACAACTAGGCAATCTAAGCCCTGGCCCTTGAAGTTTCGCTTAATCGCTTCGTACTTCGTTTCCTTGCTGTCCGGATCCAGCTGATTATCCATTTCCTTAAATGCTTGCCGAGATGTCCCCAGAATTGTGCCCCCGAGCGTCAGGATACCGGAAAACTCCTGAGGGGTCATCCGACGGTAATTCCCGCGCATGAGCCCCTTGTACCCATCCAGATAGCCAATGATCTCAATGTCCTTGACCTGCTCGTAGAGCGTCTTCGCAACCCCTCTGATTGCTGCATTCAGTCCTTGGCAATCGCCTCCGGAAGTCAGTATCCCCACTCGTAACATGGCTTCGCCCTCCTTATTTACTAGTTCTATTCTACCTGTAGAGCCTTGTTCTGGGTAGAAGCATTTTCCTTCGTATCCAGAAAATAGAGCAAAAAGGTCACGGCTAAGAGGTCCGCAGCCCCACCCGGACTCAAATGGTGTGCTTGATAGTCCCGATCGAGGCTTTTGATCTGCTCCAGGCTGATGTTTTCCACCCCTTCTTGGCGAAGCAAGTCCTCTACTTCCTTCTGTTTTCGCTTGGCCAAAGCCGCCCCCCGCGAGCGATCATATTGGTGTCTGTGATCTTTCCCAAGAGATTCAGGAGCACCACACTTCCGGCGTGATCGATGCTTTTGCCTTTCGCTAGAAGCTTTTTCAGAAGGGGCAAACCATGCGTTCTCACCGATGGGAAGCCAGCCCTCACTTCACCCCTGATCCCTTCCAGGTGGTGGATGGCATAGAGACAAAAATTAAAATGTTCTTACACTTGTGCAACGCCGGTTTCTCTAGCTGCTTTCGCAACGGCATTGGCTACCGCCGTTGCTACATTTTTATCCAGAGCACTCGGCATAATGTTCACTTCGTTCAGTTCACTTTCCGGAATGTAGTCAGCAATCGCAGCCACAGCGGCCAGTTTCATCTCTTCGTTGATGTCCTTGGCTATAACGGCCAAAGCCCCCTTAAAGAGACCTGGGAAGGCGAGAACATTATTAATTTGGTTCGGGAAATCCGACCGACCGGTACCGATGATTCGGACACCCGCTTCCTTCGCCAAATCCGGCAAAATCTCAGGAATTGGGTTCGCCATAGCAAAAACCATGGAATCCGTATTCATGGTTCTCACCATTTCAGGTGTCAAGATATTCGGCGCAGAAACACCGATGAAGAGGTCAGCGCCCTTGATCACATCAGCAAGCAAGCCTTCTTCATTATTGGGGTTCGTAATTTCTGCTAAAGCCACATGCGACGCATACATATCCGGCTTGCCTCTGTAGAGCGCCCCGTACTTATCACAAGCAATGACATTTACAGCACCAGCAGAGAGCAGAAGTTTCGTAATCGCGGTTCCAGCAGAACCGGCTCCATTCACCACGATCTTAATCTCGGAAAGATTCTTTCCCACAACTTTGAGTGCGTTTCTGACGGCTGCGAGAACGACAATGGCCGTTCCGTGCTGATCATCATGGAACACCGGAATATCAAGCTCTTTGCGCAGTCGATCTTCAATTTCGAAACAACGCGGGGCTGAAATATCCTCCAAATTGATGCCACCTAAACCGGGCGAAATCAATTTCACGGTATTGACAATGGTGTCAACATCCTTCGAGTCAATCGCAATCGGGAATGCATCGACATCAGCGAATTCTTTAAAAAGAACCGCCTTCCCCTCCATAACAGGCAACGATGCTTTGGGGCCAATATCACCCAAACCTAAGACTGCTGTTCCGTCGGTGACGACAGCAACAATCCGGCCTTTGGATGTATATTTATAAACGTCTTCAGGGTTCTCCGCAATCTTGCGGCAGGGTTCGGCTACGCCGGGTGTGTACGCTGTACTGAGATCATCTCTTGTCTCGACTTTGACCCTAGATATGATCTCGATTTTCCCTTGATGTTCTTCGTGTAACTTCAGACTTAACTCTGAAAAATTCATGGTATCCTCACTTTCTAATCCACCCTAAAAAATGCACAAAAGATGAGCAAGCTTCTACGAATGATAGCCTCCGTCCCTCAAGTAGTTCATAGTTTTTTCATACCATGCCATAGCAACTGCACTATGTCAACTCATCTATAAAGGCTAATTTCTCACCAGATTTTTTTGTGCGAATCATAAAAACCTGTTTGCCTGACAATTGTCACAAATTCAGCGACTAAAGACCAAGGAGTACCAATCGTTCAATTCTTCCTCATGGAAAAGTTCGTAACCGGCGCGTTGAAATGCCTTCAAAACTTGATCCTTTTTCGTATTAATAATCCCAGAACAAGCAATAAGCCCTAAGGGCGTCAAATGCTTATGAAACTCCGGAGCCAAATCAATCAAAATCTCTGCGATCAAGTTCGCAGCAATGAAATCATAACGCGCGTCATCTTCCGAGAGCTCGCCGACTTCACAAGTAATCTTATCCGAGAGCTGATTCTTCTCCACATTCTCGCGGCAGACTTCCACGGCGTTCGCGGAGATATCCATCGCCTTAACCTGTCTCGCCCCCAGAAGAGCCGCCCCAATCGCCAAGATACCGGAACCAGTACCCAGGTCTAGGACCGATGAGCCTGCTTTCATATAGCGATCAATCTGTGCCGCACAAAGCTGCGTACTCTCATGACTCCCACTGCCAAAAGCCGAGCCGGGATCCAAATAGATCACCTTCGCTTGGGCAGGTCCACGAAAGGTCTCCCAACTAGGCGAGACAAACAAACGGTCCGAAAGGTGAATGGGGTGGAAAAACTCCTTCCACTTATCACGCCAGGCGCTCTCTTCCACCTCTTGGGCAGAAATCTCAGCTGGCCCTACCGGCAAGAAGCTCGCGATATACGAAAGCTCCTTCTGAAGGACCACCACCATATCTTCGACACGAGCCCTAGACGTAGGGAAACGGCCATTCGCATATACCGCATCCGTTTTGTGGTCAGAAAACTCACCAGGCGCCAGGGCTTCCCAGAACACACCCGTCTCATCAAAGGCAAAATACGCCCGAATCACCGTGTAATCCGGGAGTTCTTTTAAGAAATCAGGCTCCACAAACAAGGTATCATCGTCTGTTTGTAAAAGGGATTCCAGTTCATCCGGATCTTCCGTGGCGATTCCCGCCGCTCCCATCTGTGAGAGCCTCTCGGCAATGACTTCAGAAGCCTCTGAACTCGTCTTAATCGTGAATTCCATCCAACGCATAGGGTCTGCCCTCTTCGCAACTTAATTAAATAAACTCTTGAGTTTATCGAAAAAGCCTTCCCGCTTGCTGTAGTTCGTAGAGGAGGTTGACTTGTCAAACTCCAGAATCAAACGTTTCTGTTCATCCGATAACTTGCGGGGGACTTCCAGGTCAATTGTAGCAAATGCATCCCCTCTGACGTTGTTACGATTGATGTAGGGGATCCCCTTCCCCTTCAGCGTGATGACATCCCCCGGCTGCGTCCCTTCTTTTAATTGGTACTTCTGCGGACCATCCACGGTAGGTATTTCAATTTCTGCGCCCAAAGCCGCCTGTCCGAAGGTCACCGGCACATCACAGTAGGTATTGTAACGGTCACGACGTAAGACCTCATGCGGCTTGATCAAGATCTCCAGATAGACATTGCCACGTGGGCCGCCATTCGTTCCAGGCTCCCCTTCCCCACGCAAGGTCAGAGACTCGCCCGTGTCAATCCCTGCCGGAATATTCACGGTCAGGCTCTTTGACTTACGCTTCGTGCCCTTGCCTCCGCAAGTCTGGCATTTCTCCTTGATGATCTTCCCCGTCCCTTGGCAGGTCTGACATGGTCTGGCCGTCTGGACCGTCCCGAAGATACTTTGCTGCGTTTCAAATACTTGACCCGAACCATGACAAGTCTGACAAGTCGTCACCTCCGTGCCCGGTTTCGCACCCGACCCATGACAGGTCTCACAGGTGTCATCAAGTGTAATATTGATCGTCTTTTTCGTACCAAAAGCCGCTTCCATAAAATCCAATTGGATACGGTAGCGAAGATCTTGGCCCCTGGTTGGCTGGTTCGCTCGATTCTGCGAGCGGCCACCGAAGCCTCCCCCAAAGAACTGGGAGAAAATATCGCCCAGATCGTCCGAGAAGCCCCCGAAACCAGAGGTATCAAAGCCCTGGCCATCCACCCCCGCATGACCATACTGATCATAACGCTTACGTTTATCCGGATCAGACAAAACCGCATAGGCTTCGTTCGCTTCTTTGAACTTCGCCTCCGCCTCCGCATTATCCGGATTCAAATCTGGATGGTACTTCTTAGCGGTTTTTCGGTAGGCCTTTTTCAGCTCCTCATCAGAAGTCGTTTTGCTTACCCCCAGCACCTCATAATAATCCCTCTTATCTGCCATCCACGTACCTCACATGCATCAAACATTTAGAATCCGGCGGTCTTCTAAACCCGCCAAAAATGCTGGTCTATCATACCACCGGACAAGTAAAAATGCCTGTGACACCCGTCAGGCGCCACAGGCAAAGCGTATCATTAGTTATTTTCTGTGTAGTCGGCGTTATACGTACCGCCTTCACCACCCTGATCATCCGGTCCTTGGCCACTAGCACCAGGCGCGTCTTGTGGCGCATTCTGCTGATAGAGCTTCGTGGAGAGTGCATAGACCGCTTGCTGTAAAGCCTCGGTATCCGCCTTCATCTGCTCATAATCCTCGGTAGCCGAGCTAGCCTTCAACTTCTCAATCGCATCCTTCACCGGCTGCTGATCCTCTGTCGAGAGCTTGTCGCCATTCTCTTTCAGAAGTTTCTCCGCTGAATAGACAGAAGAGTCTGCATTATTCTTCGTCTCGACTTCTTCTTTGCGCTTCTTATCCTGCTCCGCGAACTGTTCCGCTTCCTTCACAGCCTTCTCAATATCGGCATCCGAAAGATTGGTCGAGGCCGTAATGGTAATATCCGTCTCTTTTCCGGTTCCGAGATCCTTCGCCGTAACATGCACGATACCATTCGCATCGATGTCGAAAGTCACTTCAATCTGCGGGACCCCACGAGGTGCCGGTGCAATACCGTCCAGGATGAAGTTTCCAAGCTGCTTATTGTCACGGGCAAACTCACGCTCGCCCTGGAGTACGTGGACATCCACCTGGGTCTGTCCGTCAGCCGCCGTCGAGAACACCATGCTCTTCTTCGTCGGGATCGTCGTATTACGATCGATAATTCTGGTGAACACACCACCCATGGTCTCAATACCGAGAGACAAGGGCGTGACGTCCAGCAAGAGAAGGTCTTTCACATCACCGGTCAAGACACCCGCTTGAATCGCAGCACCAATCGCCACACACTCATCCGGGTTAATACCCTTGAACGGCTCTTTCCCGAAGACACGCTTCACCGACTCTTGCACCGCCGGAATACGTGTGGAACCACCCACCAAAAGGATCTTATCAATCTCAGAAGGCTTCAAGCCAGCATCTGTCAAAGTCTGTTGAACCGGTCCTTCCGTCTTCTTGACAAGGTCTGCGGTCAATTCATCGAACTTCGCGCGGGTCAGCGTCATTTCCAGATGCTTCGTCCCGTTTGCATCCGCAGTAATATAAGGCAAGTTAATATTGCTGCTTGCGACACCGGAGAGCTCAATCTTCGCCTTCTCCGCGGCATCTCTCAGACGCTGCATCGCCATCTTATCAGTATTGAGGTCAACACCTTCCGACTTCTTAAACTCAGCAACCATCCACTCCACGATCTTATTATCGAAGTCATCGCCGCCCAGACGGTTATTACCCGCAGTCGCCAGCACTTCGAAAACGCCATCGCCGATCTCCAGGAGCGAAACGTCGAAGGTACCGCCGCCTAAGTCGAAGACCATGATCTTCTGGTCACTCTCTTTATCCAGTCCATAGGCCAAAGCCGCCGCTGTCGGTTCGTTGATAATACGAAGGACTTCCAAACCGGCAATTTTCCCGGCATCCTTTGTCGCCTGACGCTGCGCGTCACTGAAGTAGGCCGGAACCGTGATGACCGCCTGGCTCACCGTCTCGCCCAAATAGGCTTCCGCATCCGCCTTCAATTTCTGCAAAACCATCGCCGAAACTTCCTGCGGCGTGTAGGTCTTATCATCGATTTTTACTTTAAAATTCGAACCCATTTCACGCTTAATGGAAATCACCGTACGATCCGGATTCGTGACCGCCTGACGCTTCGCCACCTGGCCCACCAGACGCTCGCCGTTCTTATTAAAAGCCACGACCGATGGTGTCGTTCTCGCACCTTCCGGATTCGGGATGACGACGGGCTCGCCGCCCTCCATCACTGCCACAACGGAATTTGTTGTACCTAAGTCAATACCAATTACTTTTGCCATAAAAAAACTCTTCCTCCTCTGTGAGACCTTATTAGTTCGCTACCTTCACAACGCTGTGTCTAATCACACGCTCGCCGTAAAGGTAACCCTTTGCAAATACTTCAACCACTGTATTCGGTTCTATCTCATCATCGCCAAGATCTTGACGCATGACGGCTTCATGATAGACAGGATCAAACGGTTTCCCCAGCGCTTCAATTTCCGTCACACCGAGTTTCGCCAAGACTTCCCCTGCCTGCTTCGAGATCAAGTTGACCCCGTCTGCGGTTCGCTGGATCATATCTTCATCGCTGTCTTCATCCAGCTGATCTACGGCCAAAGCCGCCCGCTCCAAGTTATCCAAGACGGTGAGCCATTCTTTCGTGACATCGGCAACCGAATCGCTGTAGAGATGATCTTTTTCCTTCTGCGTGCGGCGTTTATAGTTCTCATACTCCGCCATCAAACGCATCCGGCTATCCTTGAGACTCTCGATCTCTTCATGGGCCTTCGCAAGTTTGCCTTCCAGCTCTTCATACTTCGCGAGACTCACGGTCTCCTTCTTGAAGAACTTCCGGGAAGCCTTCGCCTCAGAAGAAGCCTCTTTTGCTTCCTCTTCAACCTGTGTCGTCTCCTCGGCGGTCACCTGCTCGTCCGTTCCGGAAGTCTCTGTCACGTCTTTCGAATCATCTTCTCTCGGATCCATCATGTCCTCTCGATCTTGCTCTGTCATACTGCCTCCTCGTCTCTTGCTGTACAAAATTAATCCTTCTGCTCGCTTCTGGCCTCATAGTAGCGGCCCACACTCTCGCGGATAAAACTAATTCTGGGTAAAACCTTCTCATATTCCATGCGCTTCGGACCAATCACACCGATCTGCCCGTGAAGCCTTCCGCCTAATTGATACGTTGTCGTCACCAGCGAGCAAGCCTCCATCCCCTCCAACTCGATCTCTTGACCGATGCGGATCATAAAGGGATGTTCTTCCTCTGACTCATTTCGTTTCGTCAAGTAGCCCGTAATCATCCCGTCCTTCTGTAAGGCGTTGTAGACACGGTGCACTTCCGCTGGTTCCCGAAACTCCGGTTGAATCATCAGCCGCTGAACTCCATCCAGGTAGATATCGAGTCGATCCGCCTGCTTGATCGCCACATAGGTCTCATACAGGAGCTGATTCAGTGCCGGGTCAGGTAAGGCGACTCCGGCCAAAGCCGACTCCACACCTACTAAGGTCACTTCCTCGATCTTCACACCTTTCAGTTTCTCCTCTAGGACATGAGCAATGAGTTCCAAGTCCTCCGAAGATACCAAATCACTGATCCTAGCCACGCGATCACGAACCACACCCGCAGACAAGACCACAATAATCAAGACGCGGCCCGGTTCAATTGATAACATTTTCACCTGAGTAATATAGGTATGGTCAAAAGTCGGCGTCAAGGTCACCGACGCATAGCCGGTGCTCTCCGCTAAGAGGCTGGTCGCCTTCTTCAGCAAATCCTTCACTTCGAAGAATTCATCTGCCAAACCGGTGCGAATCTCGCGCTTCTCTTGGTCCGGCAAGTCCGCCGGATTCATGAGGTGGTCAACATATTCTCTGTAGCCCTTATCCGTGGGGATACGGCCAGCCGAAGTATGCGGCTGTTCCAAATAGCCTTGGGCCTCTAGCTCCGCCATCTCATTTCGTATCGTTGCAGAGCTAACAGGAGAATCCGCTTGTGAAGCAATCAGTTTCGAACCAACCGGTTCGGCCGTACTGACAAAGGTATCAACTACGGTCTTCAAAACCCATTGTTGTCTATCGCCTAGACTCATGCCTCGCACCTCTCCTCCCAAGAAATTAGCACTCTCAATTCCCGAGTGCTAAAAGCATTATGGAGTAAAGGACAAATAAAGTCAATTTGAAAATGCCCAAAATTAAGAATAGCTGATGAACAATTGTTATCTTTTTTCAAACAAGTCCGAACGATAACAAGTCCCGCGCCACCTGATCCGCAAAATCTAAGCCCTTCCTCGTATAAAACCAACGGTCATTCTCGTTGGCTAAGAGACCCGAAGCCACATGCGAAGCCAAAACCGCCTTTACCTCAGCCGGAATCTTCTTGCCGAAACGCTCCTCAAACTCTGATTCCGAGAAGCCCTCCGCTATGCGCAAACGGAAAATATAGAACTCCTTTTCAGCCTCCTCGGGCGTAATCACTTCCTCTACTGGCGCAACAGCCCCCCGCCTCACCTGCGAAGCATAGTCCTCCAGGGAAGCTGGGTTCGTGCGTCTTTGGCCGGAA
>CAZCLL010000022.1:0-12016 GCA_964499555.1 uncultured Fastidiosipila sp. | reverse complement strand
GATAGCCCGCTTGAGCCAAGAGGTCCCGAATCAGGTGATACATCGCCCGCTCCGTCTCCTCGTCCGGCAAGGGCCACACCCCCTCCTGATAGAGGCGGCCAAAGGGCGTGTCCTCCTCAATGATCAGCGAGTAGGTCGAAATGTGCGGCAAATCCAGCCCCAAAAGGAAATCGACATCCTCCTTCACATCCTCCAGCGTCTCATAGGGCAAAGCACTCATCAGATCCGTGCTGATATTCGTAAACCCCGCTCCCCTAGCCTTCGCCAAAGTCAGAAGATAATCCTCTCTCGTGTGAATGCGGCCAATCCGCTTCAAGCGTTCATCCGACGAAGTCTGCAGCCCAATCGACAAGCGATTGAAGCCTCCCGCTCGCAATTCAGGCAGCCTCGCAAAATCCCTCGTCCCCGGGTTCATCTCCAGCGTAATTTCGCAAGTTTCGGCCAAAGCCCTCCGCCGCCTGATCTCCCCCAAGATGCGAAGTAAGTCCGAAGCCGGAAGTGCAGACGGCGTCCCGCCACCGAAATAAATCGTCTTGATCTCTTGGTCTGAATCATGGGCTAGCAGCTGCCTGATCTCCTCTACGAGGACTTCCACATAGTCAGCCGTGTCTACCGCCGCTTCGCTCATACAATAGGATACGAAATCGCAGTAAGGGCATTTCTTCAGACAATACGGAATATGAATATAGATATGGGCAGGCTCTTGGGTCTGCCAAGCGTATGTGTGCATCAGTCAATTCTTTCTAAGACTCCCACTTCTGGAGTACATCTTCTAGGTCACCCAGGAAATCTCGCAAACTGGGCGACTTATTTTGCTCTACCGTGAGGTGCGGCGCAATCTTTTCCGCCCAATCACATTTATAGGTCCCCACAGCCGGGTAGCCCGCGCGGATGAGCTGACGAGAAGCTTTCCCTAAAATCACTTCCGCCAATTGTTCCCAGGTGCCGGAAACAGAATCTTGTCGATAGCGCCTATAGACCTTTTCATCCGCTTCCGGATACGCCTTCTTGATCGCCGCAAAATCCCCCATAAGCCAAGCTTCCAGCTCCTCCACCGCAATGGCAATGACATGGAGCAAGGAAGGAGCAAACCTTCGGCTCAAGCGTTCAATTCTGTACTTCAATTCCTCTGGATCCTTATCGTCCGCATCTAAGACAATAATCAGTAAAGATCGGTCTGGATCCAAGGCGTTTTCATAGGCTCTGAGTTTTGCCGGCAATAAATTGAGTAAACCGTAGTGATGCCGGTTCGGCCGGTACGATAAGTCAGCCGGTAACTTCCCGATTCCCCGATGGGGTCGCAAATAGAGCTCAAAAGGAACCCGATCCCCTGCACGTTGTCGGAAGTAATTCCTGAGAAGCGAGCGAAGGAGATAGGTTCCAGACAGGTCCTCAACTAATGCTTCTATCCTCAATACAGAATGCTCAGGCAAAGTAACCCCCGTATAACAGTGTGCCGAGGCCAATCCCTTCCTTATACATCGCCACGATCAAAGGATCTTCTGCAGCCGACCTTACTCGAACTTTCGGAATCCCCTCTTCGTCTGCTTGGTGATCGCCTCTTGTATTCTGTTGCCCATTCAAGGTAAATGCCCACACTTCTTCGGGAGCCATGCTCTCTAGTAAATTCATATGCATCGTAGTCATCAGAAGTTGGCTGTCTGGATGATGAAGGCTATACTCACGCATTTCTCTTGTCAAGGCATCCACCTTGTCCGGGAACAAACCCGCATCCGGATTCTCCAGACAAATCAAGGATTTGTTCATCCTTGTGGAGAGCAAGATGAGAATCATGCACAAGTTAACTTCTGCACTGGTGAGGCGTCCCAACCACTGGCTAATGCTCCCCTTATGATCAACATGCAAAATCGTCTTGATTTTTTCACTCAGCTGGCGGTAGAACGGCTCATCATTTGTCCGCCAATAGGACAGCCACTCGCGGACATTACTGCCATCTAAGGCCAATTCCGGCTCTTCGGAAGAAGCCTTGTCAAAGTCCCTCGTTCGCTTCTTAAAGTCCACATAGCCATTGCTGTCTTCCCTGGCCGGCCGTAGGACGAAAATATTACTGAGGTACTCAAAGAGCCAGGCTGCGGCTGGCTCTTCTTCACGAAAATCCTTGGAGCGTAACAAGGATTCCTCTGCCGGGTCCGAAGACGGATCTTCGCAAGCAGCTCTAGTATCTAGGAGGATGTCCCAGGTACCTGAAGCAGAGAAAGTCCTCGTCTTGGTTTCGTCCTCATCTAGGTCCAAGGCCTGATGAATCTTCTCCGTCACCGGAAGCGCCATGAGCTTTTCGCCGGTAAAACAAACCTGTGTTTCCTTCCGGCCGATAATTGCTTGGTAAGAATAAATCGTGCGTCGGTCTTTTGTAATGAAACAGAGCTCCATACGAAAATCTTCGCCTAAGCCTTGGGTGACAAGATCGTCAAGTCCTTCCCTGCGACCCATAGCGGTGGCTTGTGCTGCTCCATAAAGAACAGCATCACGCAAGAAGGCAATAGCCTCCAGAAGCGAGGACTTCCCACTTCGATTGTCGCCGACTAAGACCGCCAGCGAACGCAAAGGCGGACCTTGCGTAGAAGCAAGGTCCGCCTGATGATTATGTAGGTCTGTCAAAGCCTTCGCGGTCACACCCAAACGCACATCACGCAGGATGCGGAAACTTCTGACAGCGATTCCGATTAGCATAGCTCATGTCCCTCGATCGTTATTTGCCTCGCAGCATCGTTCCCGGGTTTGCCGGAGGCGCTTTCGGCCCCGGTGTCGGATCCGGCGTGCTGGCCACAGCTTGAATGCCCGCTACCAAGGAACCTAAGTTCTGCATTTCGGAAGGGATAATGATCTTGGTTGCTTGACCGTCAGCCACTTTCTCCATGGCTTCCATACTACGAAGAGCCAGGACCGGCTGATCCACTTGGACGTCTTTCATCATCTGCAAACCGGCAGCTCTAGCGGAGTAGATATCCCGAATCGCTTGTGCTTGCCCTTCGGCCTCGCGGATCGCCGCTTCTTTTCTACCCTCGGCTTCCCTGATCTGGGCTTCTTTCTTACCTTCTGCATTCAAGATGGCGGCCTGCTTGTTACCTTCGGCGATGAGAATTTCTTTACGTTTCTCACGCTCGGCCTTCATCTGTTTCTCCATCGCATCTTGGATTTCACGCGGTGGCAAGATGTTCTTGAGCTCCACACGGTTGACCTTGATACCCCAGGCATCTGTGGCCTCATCCAAGATAATTCGCATCTTCGTATTGATCAGATCACGGGAGGTTAAGGTCTGGTCTAATTCCAAGTCACCGATGATATTACGAAGGGTCGTAGCGGAAAGGTTATCGATCGCGAGAATCGGATTCTCGATCCCGTAACTGAAAAGTTTCGGATCCGTCACTTGATAGAACATGACGGTATCAATTTGGATGGTAACGTTATCCTTCGTAATCACGGCTTGGGGATTAAAATCAGCTACCTGTTCCTTAAGCGAAATTCTGCGGGCGACCCGGTCGATAAACGGTACTTTCAGGTGCAGCCCGGTCTCCCACGTGCGAAGATACGCGCCTAAACGCTCAATAATCGAGACCGTTGCCTGTGGGACAATACGAATCGATGAAATAATGAGAATGATGACCAGAGCAGCTAGCACAATCAAGATGACCGCTACAGGTTGAATCGAAGATAATTGGACAATAAATTTCATAGTTCACGCTCTCCTTCAATAAGTTCTCTTGTCTAACAACAGTATACGAAACCTTACGCTGGTTCTACAACCAACTTGACACCACGTAACTGCACAATATGTACCATCGTACCGACAGGAATAGTCACTGCCCCATCCGTTCTGGCACTCCAAATCTGTCCGTTCACCTGAACCTGGCCGGTATTCTCTACCGGATCAATCATCTGGATGACCTCGCCTACCTGTCCAATGAGCCGGTCTGCATTGGTCGCTTGCTTCTCGGGAGGAACAATATGCCATTTCTTTCGAAAGGCCCAAAACACGGCCAACAAAACCCCTGAAACAAGTACCATCGCAATAATCTGTGCCTGGATGGAAAAACCAAGCAAAGCCATAATCATCGCAACCAAACTTCCGGCTGCGAACCATAAGCTGAGTAGTGCAACCGTAGCAAATTCCAGTGCAACAAATCCAATAAACAGCAATAACCAAACAATCCACATTTCTAGCATGGCAGGGTACCTCCTCTCTATGTGTTAATTATTACCCAAAATGCAAAAAAATTCCGGCGCATTCCGGAATTTCTCTGTCGATTAGCTGTAAATAGATTGAAAACATCTTCTCAGTAGGGCGTCTCTGAGCCGAGAACCCCATTTTCAATCGCCTTGAACACCAAGAAGGCAGAAACATTGATTCGGCTTTCAATTAGATCGTCTTCGGCAAGCTGCGCAAAACTGGCAATGCTGTCGAAGTCGGTCCCCCTAACTTGGTAGTTGGTCGAGGCATAGTTCGGGTCCGCATTCTCATGGAGCTCATCAAAGGCCCGAGCATTGAAATCGGAAGATTCAAGCAAGACACAAGCAATCCCCGCCCGGTCAAAGACTCGGTAGTCCGACAACGTCGAGCTGATTTCGCGGAAGACCACCTGATCCGGAACCGTGCCGTAGTCAGAAGCCGGAGGCGTTTCTCCAGCTAAAGGATTCGGAATCAAAAAGGTAGCTTGATTCTGGTACAAGGCAACCCCAGAGCGGCCCAGCACTGACTCAGAGAGTGCAATGGTCGCCACTTCATACAAGGGCTGACGCAAGAGATACTTTTTGTTCGGGTAGAGTGAAGATAAACCGGCATTGGCGTAGAGTTTTGCACCGCCAACTAAACTACGAAATTCATAGAAGGTGTCCGTAATCGCCAGATCCTCAGACGAGAGGGAACGCAAAAAGGTATTGGCACCCGCCTCCCCTTGGAAACCGGCTCCGAGCGCCACCAAGATGACATCATAGCCAACCCTTGTTTTCTTGAGTTCTCTGGCGAGTGTTAGCAGGGCGCCGATTCCACTCGCATTATCCGATATCCCATCCGAGGCTTCTGAGGTGGCAGGATCCGTGTCATAACGGGCACCTACGATCACTTGTCGGGTGAAGAGGCCGTCTTCGGCTTTGGCCCGGTTATCATAAATGTCATACTCGAGCTCATCTAAACGATCTTCTCTGGCGACAAAACCGGTTCCGGGAATTCGGACCACGATATTCCGTGAGCTCCCGCCATCCGGAAGCGAAACCGTTTGCACATCCGGCACATAGCCCAGGTCTTCAAAAGCCGCTTGAATTAGCGAGGCGGTCTGGTTCTCTTGTGAAGAACCGGCCACTCGTTTCGGATAATCACTCGCAATCCGAAGGGCGATCTCACTCCCATAGCTTCCGTAGAGAGAGAGCTCGTGAGCGGTACTTGTTCCTGAACACGAAACCAGCAGGCCAAAGGCGAAAACGAGTAAGAGGCTTACGAAGTGTTTCACCTTGCCTTTACGGCTCCAAGATCCCATGTGGCTGTGGCTCATTCTTATGTCTTCTCTCCTATGCATAAATCCGGTCGCAATGTGGCCGGCGTTTGATCTTCTGATGATTATTTTGTCATTATACCTGAATCACCCGCAAAGTAAAAACGTCCGTAAGGGACTTTGCAGAATTTACAGAGTTTGCAGAGTAGAGAGCGACCGAGAGTGCAAGGCATAGGAAGCGTGCGATTATTGTAACTACTTATACTGGTCGAGATTTGTCGTTATCCATGCAAAATATGTTACCTTTTAGTGGTTTTTTTTGGAAATGCCCCTCAAACGCTGTGTTTTCGATGTGTTTATGAGCTGTCCTTTCAAAAATCAAGCACTAGATAATATGGTAAGTATGGACAGCGACAGATCCTGACCACCTTACCATGTTACCTATAGCGCAACGACGTTTTTGGTCCATTATACGATGCTATGTATTATCCTCAACTCTTCACTATCCCAACTTACCCTACGGAAAATCTTGTCTCAACGGATATCACCCAAACAACGAACGGATAACAATATCCATTCCGCTCGACGCAACACAAAAACACGTCAATCAAACCCTGCCTGTCGCGGATATCGTCCCAAACACACGGAAGTATAAGAATGACTACCGCCTTATAACTCAAATCAACGCAAGGATTCACATCCATCACAGCACTTGAAATACTGAACAAACGCACCGCTGTGGATATCTGCCGGAACAAAGGACGGAAAGGCGTTCTTCTACCGCAGCCAACTGTTTTCGTGGCAGGTGGCTCTCTGCTAGCGGCAAGTGTTTGAGAGAGGTAGTTATTCTTGTCATATATTTTGATGGCGGTAGTGACTCTTGTATCGGCTGTAACATCGACTCGATATCCGCTGATTCGACTGTGATCGCGAACGCTAGCTGGTAGCGACAAGGAAAGATTGGAGGGAGTCAATATTTGGATAATAAGATATGGTGGTCAGAATCTGCAGGAATCCAAGTTTCCGAGAGCCTCTTGTGCACATAATTGCTCACAGAGGGATCTTTGTGGGAAAAATTGCAGAAATGGGCCAGCTTTGATCCGCTTTGCCGCCCTGATCAACGGGAAACACCTCACCGGCTTGGATTGCTGCGGATCCTGACCATGTTAACTAGTTACCTATCATTTTTGCCCACCTTGCTTGCTAATAATTACTAGAATCAGAAAAATACCGACCCGAACACGCAGCGAAGACAAGATTTCCAAAACAGCCCACCAACACCACACCCAAACCCACTACCAAAACGCCCAGAAAACGAAAGATTCCTTAACTAAGTTTTTCCATTTAAATTCCAAGCTTTGTATTACAATTGGATTACATGGAAGGAGAGGAGATAGCGAACGTGAGACGAAAAAGGGGGATTCAGCAAAGGGCAAGCCTTCTGGCTTGTTTGCTTTTGTTTGCTTTTCTCCTACCGATTTTGTCCCCGATAACATCCACACAGACAAGCGAACGGCAAGCGAAGGCCCTAGCATACACCGAACGACGGCCCTCTGATCTGCCGATAACCGAAGACCCAGAAGACCCAGAAGAGGAAGCCGGTAGCTGGCAACCTTCCTTGGAGACCACAGAAGATCTCTACTATGTTTTTGATCTAGAGCGAGGCGGTGTCCTCTTCGAGAAAGGGTCAGAGGAAGTACGCCAGAGTCCACAAGTGCTGACCGTTATGCTTTCCCTTCTGGTCCTAGAAAACATCGATCTGTCTAGACCCCTCTTGATTAGTGATGAGGTTGCCTCACTCTCTACCTCTGAAAATATTTTGGCTGTCCAGCTAAGTGCTGGTCTTCGCTACAGCCCAGAGTTTTTGCTCTACTCCGTTTTGCTTTATGACTCCAAGGCTGCGACGAGGGCTTTGGCCGAAGCACTAGCTGGCCAAGAGCAAACCCTCCTAGAGCGAATGAACCAGAGAGCCAGGTCTATAGGCATGGAAAATACGAGTTTTCTACTGTCCGGGCAAGGAACGGGTGCGACGATTCGGGCGAATTCCACCCTACAGGACCTGGGGCTCCTGATGATGCAAGCCCTGTCGAACACACGCTTCCGCCAGATCTACAAGACGAAGCAGGTGATTTACACGGAGAATATGCCTAGGCCGGCTTTCCTAGAGAACCGCATGAAGAACGCCTGGGCTTACAGTAATGATCTCTTCACAGGGGCGATGCTGGCGAAAGATACCTTCGTCTACACAACGTCCTACCTAGCGGAGGGGCCGGATTACTCGATTTGTATCCTCCAAGGGTCGACCTACACGCCTAATGTCAGCGATTATGAGCTCCTGAACCCGGCCCTGCGCGAGGCGGTTTCGGTCGCAGAGCTTGTTTTTAGTAGTTATGAAAGGACGCTCCTAGTCGCTAGAGGGCAACGCTACGGGACGATCGTTCAGCAAGATGGGATCACGGTGGAACTGGTCTACTTGGATAATGTCTACACGCTCAGGCCTTCGGGCCAAGTGGATTTTGAAGCGGAACTTCTGCCCTCTGTTTCTGCGAATATCCCGCTTCCTGTGGAGCAAGGGGAAGTCTTGGGCCAGGTTACTTTTATCCTGCCTGACGGCTCACGCTATATGGTTGCGGTAGGCTCACCGGAAGACATTTTCTCGCAAAACACCGTACTCGAGCAGATGTTAGTGGCCATCAGGGATTACCCGGAAATTGTGGCTTTGGCCGCCATGCTCGCTGTAATCCTCATCGTAACGGTGGTGGTCAAAGTCTTGGTCTGGGCCTTACGAACCGCTATCTTGCGGCGGCAAACCAGACGCATTCACGGGCGGGATCGCCGCTGAACCTGCGATATTAGGACGCTCGCCGCTGAACCTGCGATATTAAGACGATCGCCGCTGAACCTGCGAAATTAGGACGCTCAATGCATAGTCATAAATAAAGAAAACCAGCACCGCAACAAGCAATAAGAAGGCCACTTGTGCCTCATATGCGACAGAAAAGGGCAGCTGATCGCGCAAGATCGTAAACCAGGACGGAAGCAAGGCATTTAGAATCAGCACCGCCACGAAGCCCAGCCCTACGGCAACGAGAAGCTTCAGGATGAAATGCCACGCTTTGTGATGGATCACCTTATCCCGAGAGAAACATTCAATTGCGGATTTCAGAAGTGGATACAGCCCAAAAAACAAGTAGTACGGCCAGGCAAAGGTCCAGCCGGGGATGAGCAAACTAATAACGGAACTCACCAGATAGGTGAACAAAGCTTCACGCCTTCCGCCCATCACATAAGCCATCGCCACACATAAAGACGTCAAGGTCATGAACACGAGATCCGCCACCGGCGACAGCCGAACCAACATAAGCAACAAGATCGTCACCGCAGACAGCAGGGCGATCCTCGTAATACTTTTTGGACTAAAATTTCGCGCACTTCTCGGATTCATGCACTAGGACCTACCATCCATCACAAGTGGAGTGAAGGCCACCTTAATAGCCTCCACAAAAACAGGGTAAACAAGAGTTCGCGCAGCAAAGGAGTGACATCGCCGAACAGCAGTCTGCATCCCCAGATCCATAGTAGCCCTGATACGGATTCTGCCGGTTCTGGTAAGGCCCTCTGCCATAGGGGTTCTGGTAGGGATTCTGGTTCCCTCTGCCATACTGGCCACCCGTCCCAAAAGGATCTTGCCCATAGCCCCCATAAGGCCCTTGCGAACTCTGACGATAAGCATTCTTCTTCTGAGGGTCGGTTAGTTCCGCATACGCCTCATTGATCTCTTGCATCTTCTCTTGCGCCAGGTTCTCCAGTGGATTCCCCTTGTACCGATCGGGGTGATACTGCTTCACCAGCTCACGGTAGGCCTTCTTGATCTCATCATCTGAGGCCCCGCGCTTCACACCCAATACTTCATACGGATCTTTGCCGTTCTTCATGTCTTTTCGTAATCTCCCGAACCGGTCCTCTTAGAGGCGGACCAGCTTCTCCCCCGCAAAGATCTGCTCCCGCACCTGAGGTAAGCCAAGTTGAATAACGTTACTAATTATAGCCGCATCACGGTAATAAGGCAATAAATCGCAGGTGAGGTCGATCTCTTCTTCCAAGCGAATCAAGCTCTCCTTCATCTCCTCCTTGCCTCGTTCCGGGTCGCGGTACTGAAGGGGGTTGTAGCGTTTTTCGGCCAAATCCGCCGCCACATCCTCTTGCGCATCGATCAAGTAAATCCAAGCCCCCAGTTTCGTCCCCAGATAGGCAAGGCCTTCTCGTACTTCTGCGGATGGTTCCGGGTTTATCGGGGCCAGTCTCATGACCTCACCTAGGAGTCGGCCAAAGGGGCCGGCCGCATCTTCCAGCCGAAGACCCATTTTGCTCGTCCGCTCCATCTCTCGCTGCGCTACCATCCCTTCGGCAATGACTAGGTCCAGGTCTGGCCATGCTTGCTTGGCCTTCTTCCTGGCTCTGGCAAAGCTTAGCTTCAGGCTCTGGCTAGAGAGCACCTTTTCTCTGTCTTCCACATTGTCTTGGAACTTGTGCCAGGACAGAAGAATGGCGGCCGCTGCCGCAAAGTCCAAGGGGGAAGACGCCTTCGCTGTGGGCCTTTTCTGTCCCGGATGAAGGATACAGCCTTCCATGGTGAAGCCGTGACTTTCCCCTTCAAGCGAGAGCAGTAGCAAAGCCAAGAAGGTTACATCATAGCTGGTTGCCAGTCTGGGCACTTGCCCATAGTCTCGGCTAATCGTCTTACAGAGGCCACAATACACCGCTTGGTAACGTGAGAACTCCTTGACTTTCAATTCTGCTTTCCACGGACGGATGTACCCGAACACGCCTGACCCTACCCTTCTTTCCTCACCTAGGTGATACTAGGTGAACACCTATTGTATGCTAAAATGACAACCTGATTTTAAACGAGATCATGAATAAAAGGGAAATTTTTCCGAGGAGAGTTACATGTCAGCAGATCATAGCCATGTTCGTACGCGTTTTGCTCCTTCCCCGACCGGTTTTATGCACATCGGGAACCTGCGCACCGCTCTTTATGAATATTTGGTCGCCAAGTCCCAAGGGGGAAAGTTCATCTTACGTATCGAAGATACGGATCAAGGACGCCTGGTGGAAGGGGCGGTTGATAAGATCTATCAGAGTCTGGCTCAAGCAGGCCTTACGCACGATGAAGGACCGGATATCGGTGGTGCTTATGGCCCCTACGTGCAGAGTGAACGCTTGAGTAGCTACAAGGGCTACGCGGAACAGTTAGTCACAGAAGGCAAGGCCTATCGTTGCTTCTGCACCGAAGAACGCCTAGCAGAAGTGCACGAAGCACAGAAGCAAGAAGGGTCTGATTTCATTGGCTACGACCGCCATTGCCGGGATCTATCTGCCGAAGAAGTTGAGGCCCTCATCGCCCAGGGCGAGTCCTATGTCATCCGGCAGAAAATGCCTTTGACTGGCACTACTACTTACCACGATGCCGTCTATGGGGAAATCAGCTTCGAGAATAAAACCTTGGAAGATCAAGTCTTGCTGAAGTCCGACAATTTCCCCACCTATAACTTCGCCAATGTTGTCGATGACCATGCGATGGCAATCAGCCATGTGGTGAGAGGCAGTGAATACCTCTCGTCCACACCGAAATATGTTCTACTCTATGAAGCCTTTGGCTATGACGTGCCGGTTTTCGTCCACTTGCCGCTCATTCTGGGTAAGGATGGGCAGAAACTTTCGAAACGCCATGGCGCAACGTCCTTCGAGGAACTGGTAACCCAAGGTTACTTACCGGAAGCGATCATCAACTACTTAGCCCTCCTGGGCTGGGCGCCGAAGGATACGAGAGAGCTCTACACCTTAGCAGAACTCGAAGAAGTCTTTGCCATTGAAGGGATCTCGAAGTCTCCTTCTGTCTTCGACGAAGAGAAACTCTTGTGGTTTAACGAACAGTATTTGAGAGGGCTCTCGCCGGAGCAATTCACCGAACGGGCCTTGCCCTATTACAGCCAAGTCCTGCCGGAGATCAGCGAAGAGACGAGCAAGCTACTGACCAGCCTCTTACAGAATCGGACCTCGCGGCTTCCGGAGATTCCAGGGCAGTTGGGCTTCCTCACGACGTTCGAAGACTTCGATCTAGACCTCTTCGTCCACAAGAAGAGTAAAACGACTTTGCCCCTCTGCCGTGATGTATTGGCGGATTTCCTTGAGATCTTGCCGGAGATCTCGTGGACGCAAGAAGCCCTCCACGAAGCCATGACCGGCTATGCTGCCGAGAAGGGGCTGAAGAATGGCCAAGTCATGTGGCCTTTACGCATCGGCGCCTCAGGCCAAGCGGTAACCCCTGGCGGCGCAGTCGAAGTCTTGCTGCTGATGGGGAAAGAGGCGGCTTTGGCCAGACTAAAAAAATCATACGAACGCCTCGAGCAGGCGATAGAGACCTAAGGAGAACGAGATGACAGAAGAGCTAGTGACCAGAGAAGCGTCTGAAGAGACGGAACACACCAACTTTATCGAAGATTTCATTATCGAGGACATCGCCGCCGGCGGGGATTATGAAGGCATGCAAGTGCACACGCGTTTCC
>CAZCLL010000021.1:8920-24673 GCA_964499555.1 uncultured Fastidiosipila sp. | reverse complement strand
AATCCTATTACATGTATAAGTATGACGGGGCAAACTTCATGGACACCAATGGTCCAGTTGCCCTAGTCGCCCTTCCCGGAACCGAGGACTTCGTTGACAAGGTCAATCGAGAGCTCTATCAGATCCGGGTGAAAACGATCCAGCGCTACCCCCAATTCTTAAGTTCTGAGCCCGGCTTCCTCCGGAGTAGCTACCTAGCCAAGAACGAGATCGCTCGTTTCTCCTCTGGCGAAGGGAAAGCCACGCTGAAATCCACGGTCCGAGGCCATGACGTGTATATCTTCTGTGATGTCACCAATCACTTTGTTAGCTATAAGATGTTTGGCAAGACCATCCCTTATTCACCGGATGACCACTTCCAGAACTTGAAGCGCATCATCCTCGCCAGTTCCGGCAAGGCGCGTCACCTGAGCGTGATCATGCCTTACCTCTACGAAGGTCGCCAAGATCAACGAAATTCTAGAGAATCCCTGGATGCCGCGAATGTCTTAAAAGAACTCCAGTACATGGGGGTCCACAACATCATCACCTTCGACCCCCACGATGCAAGAGTTGAGAACGCCATCCCTCTTTTGGGCATTGAGAACATACCCACGACCTTCCAGCTCCTCTCCGCCCTCATTGAAGATAATCCGCAGATTAACTTCAGCAATCCGGACAGCCTGATGGTCATCAGCCCGGACGAGAACGGCATGCAGCGCGCCACCTACTTCACGTCGATTCTAGGCCTCCCTTTAGGCGCCTTCTACCGTGAGCGGGACTACAGCACCGATATCGACGGCGTGAACCCCATTACTAACTACAAATTTTTGGGCGATGACTTAAATGGCAAGACCGCCATCATCATCGATGACATGATTAACTCCGCTTCAACGGTCACGAACACCGCCAGACGCCTCAAGAATGAGCTGGGCGCCAAGCAAGTGATCATCCTCACGACCTATCCCCTCCTCACCTTCGGTACCAGGCCCCTCGACCAGGCCTACGAAGAAGGCGTCGTCGACAAGGTCTATGGCACCAATCTTTGCGCTCATTCTGGCGAGCTCGTCAAGGCACCCTGGTACCGCGATGTTGACATGTCCGTCATGACCGCTGAGCTCATCGACGCGCTGAATCACCAGGCCTCCATCTCCGGCATCCTAGATCAGACACCGCGGATTATGACCATGTTAGAAAAGAACCGAGATATTCAAAAGTTCCTCGAATTAGGGGAGAAATAAGCGGGAGGCGGCTTTGGCCTGAAGAAGCGTCTCTAGGCCAAAGCCCCCGCCACCACTCGCTACGCTAGAACGGCAGATACCTGGTTCCATAGACCAAGAGCCAGAAGATGCCGTAGCCAATCCCGACAAAGACCAGTAAGAAGATGAGCCACCCGAAGAAGCGGCCCAGGCCGCCTCTTTTTTTGCGTCCACCTTCTGGAGTAAGGCTTTGCCGCCCTGCATAGGAAGGTGCGGAAGTCAAGCTGACTGCTGGCGTCTCCCCGCTATCACTGTACCGGTTGTCGTAAATTCTGGCCTTCTGCTCGCGGCTGATCGGTGCTTGTGCCTGCGCTTGCGCGCGAGGCGGAGCATAGGGCTGGTCCGCTGCAGGGATAGGCGCAGGGGGTACAGCTGTCGGAGGAACTTGTTCGGAGGGCTGCCCACTTGGTGGGACCTGCGTTCCTTGGGAATGTTGTTTCATATTTTGCTCTGCCTTCCTGGCATTTTGCCTCTCTAACGCCTCAAGACGCATGCGGTCATAGGCGGCTGCTTCTTCCGGACGGAGTTCCGCACTGGGCTTCGGGGAAACGCGCTTCACTTCCGGTGCCTTCGTAGGACCCGCTGCCTGTTTCGGGGCTACCACCGTAGCCTCGGAAGGGAAAGCGCTCAGAGGCTCCACCGGAGGACTCGGCTTGACCGGGCGAACCGCTTGTACGGTTTGGCTTGCAGCAGCGGCCTCCATTGGGTGCACAGCGCGCGTCACTTCCGACCTCGTTTCTAGAGGCCCTTGATTCGGATTATAGGTATCGATGTCGTCGCCCTCGACAAGAAAAGCTTGCTTCGGGAAGTCCGGGCTCTGTAAGATTTCCAGCAAAATCAGCGTGACATTGTCGGAGCTGCCGGCTGCTTCTGCTAGATTCACCAGCTCATGGGCTTTCTCTTCCACGGTCGTAGGCAGGGACAGCACATTACGGATCGCTTCTCGCGAAACGAAACCAGAAATCCCGTCGCTGCATAGTAAGAAGAGATCATGCTCCTCAATCGGAATGTTGGGTACAAGGAAATAGCCTAAGGGTTCTCCCTGCGTATCTTTCCCCAAATAGTTGGTGAGGCTGTTTCGCAAGGGGTGCGTTTTCGCCTCCGCAGATGTTAAGTAGCCCAGCGAACGAAGTCTGGCCGCATGGCTGTCATCTCTTGAAATTTGCTTCAGTTGGTCTTGTCGCCAATGGAAAACCGCGGTGTCTCCCATGTTGGCCAAAAGTGCCTTGCCATTGGCGAAGATCAGAAGGCTGATCGTAGCCCCCATCCCTTCTCTAGGATCGCCCGCCGCCTGATTTCTGGCCACAATCTGATTATTGCGGTCGGTTAAGTACGCGATCACCGCTTGCTCAACCGGAACCTCTCTGTGTCTCGCTAAATCCCTTTCAAAAGCCCCCAGTTCCGAAACCGCAATCCGTGAGGCGATCTCGCCTTTGGCCATGCCGCCCATCCCATCTGAAATGGCGTAGACCTGACAATCACCACTGGCGTGAAAGGTCTTATCATAGGTGGAAGCTAATTGGTAGCCTCTGCGAAAATAGCCTTGACAATAGAAATTATCTTCATTCTTCTGCCTGACATGCCCGATGTCTGAGTAGGCAGCGCCTTGAATTTCAAGCATGGGACACTCCTATTCTACTTTCTGCCAAATAAACTCGTGTAAAGCCGGAACTTGCACAGCCGGATCATAGATCATGTTCCAATTGTCATAGTTCGTCTCGTACATGCCCTCTTGCGGGACATAGTACTGTTTCACCGATTGCAACGAGCCCAAGGCACCGACACCGGTCCCCATGACATCGGTCCGGTTCATATTGGTGACAAGATCATCCAAGACCGTCACCGCAAAATTCGCTTGCCTTACGACATTCCGCTCCCCAAACTCCTGAATGATGGCCTCCATCAACTCGCGCTGCCTAGAGGTCCGCCCGAAATCCGAATCAATTTTCCGAACTCTAGCCCAAGAAATCGCCTGGATGCCATTGAGCTTTTGAGTCCCCGCCGAAGTCAAGTTGACCGCTTCCTGACCCGTTAAGTGCGCCATCTCAATCATCACCTGATTGGTAGCCTCCACTTCATTTTCAGCAATCGTCAAGGTCACGCCGCCTAAGGCATCCACGAAACCAGACGCACTCCAGAAATCGAACATCACAAACTTCTGAATATCCAGATCCAAGTTATAGTTCAAGGTATTGATCAACATCCCGACCCCACCATAGGCGTAGGAAGCGTTCACTTTATGCCGGGTTCCTTCCGCATCATTCATATTCATTTCCGTATCGCGAAGAACTGACGTGAGTTTAATCTGCCCACTTCTGCGATCCACCGTCACAATAATGATACTGTCCGCCCGCGCCGTCTCCTCGCCTCTAGAGTCAATCCCGAACACTAAAATATTCTCCACAAGCGGATCCTTCTGCGAGACCTTAGTAATCGGGTAATCCGGGTCCACAGCTAAGTTCACCTTACCCAGTTTACCCCCTTCACTCACGTCAATATAATCATCCAGTCCTTGGGTACTGCCGGTCTCAACGCCCTGGATACCAATGTAATCCATCGTCCCTAACGTGTTCCATATGAATAAAAATGCACCCAGCAGTAGGCCCAGGACGGCGGTCAGGATTCGTCCTAGAACGAAACCAAAGCCCCTTCTTCTCGGGTATTCACTGTTTCTTGCCATGACACAACTCTTTCTCTTCTTGCGTAGACTTTTACGCCCTCTAGGGCGATTAACCAATCACCTTACTTCAAACGAAACTTAGTATACCACCAAGCCACCATGACAGCGTCAATTCATGATGCTAGAATAGCACGAGTGAGGTGAATTATGAGCATTGTGAATCATCAGGCTTTGGCCGATTTGAAACCAGGAAGTAAACTTTATTTTATCGGCATCGCCGGAATCAGTATGTGTGGCTTAGCAGAAATCTCTGTCCACATGGATTTTACGGTCGCCGGTTCTGACCCCAGAAGCTCTTTTCAAGTGCTGAATCTGCGGGATATGGGCGTGATCGTCAACAACGACCAGACAGCCCAAAACATCGACGCCTTCGACCCCGAGCTGGTCATCTACTCTTCTGCAATCCCCGAGACCAATCCGGAACGCGCGAGAGCCATGGAACTGGGCATCCAAACCATCAGCCGGGCGGAATTTCTCGGGTGGATCACGAGGTCGTACCAAACGGTCATCAATATCGCCGGTACCCATGGCAAGACCACTACGACCGCCATGGCTTCGATGATCTTAATCCAATCCGGAGCGAACCCGACCGTCCACTTAGGCGCTGACTTAGATGATTTCAATCAGAGTACCGTTCACTTAGGCGACAGCAGCCATCTTTTTGTCTCCGAAGCTTGTGAGTACAAGAACAGCCTCTTGAACTTCTATTCCACAACGGCCGCCATTCTCAACATCGATGCGGACCACCTAGACTTCTTCGCGGATATTGACGACATCATCAACACCTTCGTCCGTTTCGGCGCAGACCTCCCCGAAGAAGGAAACCTCGTCATCCCCTTCCACAGCAAGCATTTTGGCACGTTTATGGAGCGCTTACGTGAACTCCGCCTCGCCGAAGGCCACACATTGCCGAACATCATCACCTTCGGCGCTTTCCTCGAGGACTCCTCCATTCAACCGACTTTCTACTATAAAGATCTCCGCTACGAAGAAGGCCTCCCCTCCTTCACGGTCTACTACAACAACGAACTGTACCGGAACATCAAGCTCGCAATTCCCGGCATCCACAACGTCCACAATGCCTTAGCCGCCATCGCCTGTGCCCATTTGAATGGAGGCACCCCGGAGGCCGCGAGAGCCGTCTTACTGCGCTTCAAGGGTGCGGGTGGACGCTTCACCAAGATCGGCACCTATAAAGGCGCAGAAGTCATCGCAGACTACGCCCACCACCCCACCGAAATCGCCGCCACCCTCCAGGCCGCCGATCAGATGCCGCATCGCAAGATTTGGCCCATCTGCCAGATTCTCAATTACACAAGGGCCAACGACCATTACGAGGACTACATCCGTGTCTTCGAAGACCGCGAGGAAGTCATCTTCTACAAGATCTATTCCAGCCGCGAAACCGACACCTTAGGTATGTCCGCCGAACGTTTCGTCGATGACATCAAGTCCCGTGGCCGCATCGCCTTTGCCGCCAATACCCCCGAAGAGCTCCTGTCCCTCCTCGGCGAGAAAGTCTCCTCTGAAGACATCCTCCTCTTCTTAGGCCCTGAGGGTGTGCACGAAGCCGCTGTCGAGATTTGCAAGTCCGAGGACGGCGTCTACCTCCACCACTAAGTTTCGGCCAAAGCCGCAGCCACGCCACTTTCACACAAAAAAGCCGGGTTTCCCCGGCTTTTTTACTATGGATAAATTTCCATTAGCGATCGATCCGCTCGCCCGGATCCGTCCCGCCCGCTTGTTCTTGCTTCTTGGCAGGATTCTCTTCTTCCACTTGCTCTGCCAAAGGTCGGAACTGTTCCGGAAGTTCGGGCTCCTTATTGCCATCATCCGAGGATGATCCGCCTTTGCTCATCTCTGGCTTCACGGTGCTGGTCACTCGTGAATCACTGTCAGCAGCTAAAGGCTCGCCTAAGTCTTCCAGTTTACGGAAACCGAAGACTTCATTTCGACCCCTGTTTTCCGCATCATTGGCGCGGAGCTCAGGCGTGGTATGCTCCAGATAAATCTTCTCGAAGACATCGCCTTCAATCTTCTCATTGGCGAGAAGCTCTTGCGTAATCGCCTCCAAGGCTTCATTTTTCTCGCGAAGAATGCTCAAGACATGGGCATAGGCGTCATCAATGATGCGAGCCACTTCCTCATCAATCTTCATGGCCACTTCATCTGAATAATTCTTGACATGGCCATAGTCACGACCTAGGAAAACTTCATCGCCGCCGCTGTTACCGAAGACCAAGTTCGGCATCGACTTACTCATACCGTACTTCACGATCATGTCACGAGCCGTCGCATTCAAGCTATCGAGGTCAGAAGAAGCTCCGGTACTTACTTCACCGAATTTGATCTCTTCTGCGGCACGGCCACCCAGAGCGACCTCAATATCGGCCACCAATTGTGAGTAGGTCATGAAGTAGACATCTTCGTGCGGTTTGTGGGCCGTGTACCCACCTGCACCACCGGCAGGAATAATCGAGACACGCTCGACACGATCGGTCTGCGAAACGGTCCGAAGCACCAAGGCATGACCCGCTTCGTGATAGGCCGTCAAGAGACGTTCCTTATCGCTGATTACGCGACTCTTCTTCTCAGGGCCTAACATGACCTTGAAGACAGATTCGGAAATATTCTCATAGGTAATAGCTTTCTGGCCATTTCTCGCAGCCAGAAGCGCTGCTTCATTTAATAGGTTCGCCAGATCCGCACCGGTAAAGCCGGGCGTCACACGAGCAATCTCACGCAAGTCCACATCTTTTTCCAAGGGTTTATTTCTGGCATGAACACGTAAGATCTCCGCACGTCCTTTAATATCCGGACGCTGAACCATAATGCGGCGGTCGAAACGGCCGGGACGCAAAAGGGCTGGATCCAAGATATCCGAACGGTTCGTGGCGGCGATAATGATTGCTTCTTCATTCGGGCCGAAACCATCCATCTCGACCAGCAACTGGTTCAAGGTCTGCTCGCGCTCATCATGAGAACCGCCTAAACCGGTCCCACGTTGACGACCCACGGCGTCAATTTCATCGATGAAGATAATCGACGGCGCATTCTTCTTGGCAGTGGCAAAGAGGTCACGAACACGCGAAGCACCGACACCCACGTACATCTCAACGAAGTCGGAACCACTAATGGAGTAAAAAGGAACGCCAGCTTCGCCAGCGACGGCTTTGGCCAACAAGGTTTTACCCGTACCTGGAGGGCCTACGAGCAGGATACCACGGGGGATCTTCGCCCCCAGCTTCTCGTACTTCTGGGGATTCTTGAGGAACTCAACGACTTCCTGGAGCTCCTCCTTCTCCTCATCGGCACCGGCCACATCCTTAAACGTTATCGTGTTCTTGGAAGGGTCCGCTACCTTGGCTCGGCTGCGGCCGAAATTCATCGCACCTTTGCCCTCCCCGCCTTGCCTGGAGAACATCATCCAAATGAAGAAGGCCATCGCCCCGAACATCAGGATCAGCATCACCAGATTGAGCCACATGCTGAAATCAACGGGCTCCTGGTAGTCGAAGGTCATGTCCGTCGACTGCTCCGCGGTCTTAAGCTCGTTCAATAAATCCGTCATCCAGTAGGGGGAAATTTGCTTCACCGCCGTACGGCTCTGTTGCACGGGGTTCTTGAAAGTCAGCTCAAGTGAGTTCCCCACCACAGAAGCCTTCGACACGTTTCCGACATGAATCTGTTGCAGAAGTTCTGAGTAACTAAGATCCGGCCCGGTCTGGTTCTGGTTGAAAAATAACGCGATAAAAACAACCGCAATTAAGAGAAAAAGATAAAATGACAGACCACCCGGTCGTCTCTGTTGTTTGCTCATTACATCTCCTTATGAGTGTGATCTGTTTCGCTTATTGGGGATGAGAAACATCCAAACCATCATCTGCCATATAGCAAATATCCGGTAGGTTACGGTAGAGACCGGCATAGTCTAGGCCGTAGCCCACAATAAATTCATCAGGAATTTGTTTGCCAATGTATTTTACTTCTATATCTGCCTTACGTCTGTCTGGTTTATCAAAGGCCGCGCAAATCGTTAGGCTATTGGGGTTTCTTGTTTCTAAAACTTGTTTCAATTTATAGAGCGTCTGGCCGGAGTCAATAATATCTTCAACAATAATGACATCGCGTCCCGAAATATTCTCATCCAAATCCTGTACGATCTTCACTTCACCGGAGCTCACCGTACCATCTTGGTAACTAGATACCTTCATAAAATCCACCCGGCAAGGCAGATCAATATAGCGGATCAAGTCCGCCATAAACACAAAAGCCCCACGGAGTACCGCCACGAGTAACAATTCTTTCCCTTGATAATCCCTGGTGATCTCCGCACCAAGGCGTTTACACATGGCCTCGATCTCTTCACGAGAGATCATCACATCACTTACATAAAGCCCCATAGCCGCTCCTTGCGTAACTGATTTTCACTGATTATTTTCGGAATTATACCATAGAAGCCTGAGCCATTCCGTCCGGCCATTGGCCTCCAGCCTGATGTTTACAGATTTATCATGAATTAGGTAGCTCGAGAGGAGTTCCTGGCCCGAAGCCAGCCACAGACTCCGCCACCTATAGGCCTTGGGCACCCCATGCTCGCTATACCAATCTTTTACAAGGACCTTCTTGCCGTCTTTGTCTCGAATGAAGTCTCCCGTTTGCGGCGTCCGGAGCCGTAAACCCTCCGGCACTTCCGACAAGAAGAGCAGCCGCCAGCATGAGCCCGGAACCCTGACCTCGCCATCCACCGCCACATCCAATGCCTCACTTACCAAGGGCAGATTGGCTTTGAAGCCCTCTTCCCGCAAGCAAAAGTAGCTGCGATTTCGCACGAACAAGTAACCATGTGGCAAGTAAAGTTCTTTCTCCCCTTGGCCTTCTTTGGCCAAAGCCGCCATCGCCAGCAAGTGCACTTCTTCCAGGTCTGTCTGAAGGCCAACAGCTCTCGCCGCTTCACGTAAGACGAGCGGCTGCAAGACCTCCTCTAGCACGGCTAAGCCTGAACACGAATAGTAGCGAAGTTCTGCCGGATAGTAAGGCTCTGTAGGGTATGCGCGAAGCCCTTCAAGCGCTTCATTGACTTGGTTTGCGAGATAAGCCTCCAGCGCTTGGACCTTCTGGGCACTCGAAGCCAAGCGCTTCTGCAAGCCGGGATCCGCCTCGCTTTGCCAGAGCGGCAAGACCTTCGTCCGAAGAAAATTTCTCCGATAGGAGGCATCCAGATTTGTACTGTCCTCGCGCCAGGTCCATCCCTCTTCTTGAGCCAATTCGAGAAGCTCAGAGCGGCTGAAGCCCAAGAGCGGCCTGATCAAGCGCCCGGTTTGGGTTTTCATTCCGCCTAGCCCAGAGAGGCCCGAACCTCTTTCTAAATGAAGAAGAATCGTCTCCGCCTGGTCATCCGCATGGTGCGCCGTGACAATACGGACATCCGGATATTCCGAGCTCAGCGCCACAGCTAGTGCTTCCCAGTTCTGTTGCCTCACTTGCCTAGCCACTTCTTCAAGGTTTGCCTTTTCTGCAAGCCTCGGGAGATTATCGGTTGAGACATGAAGCGGAACCCCTTCGGCCTCGCAAAGCGCTTCCACGAAGCGCTGATCCTCTAGTGACTCTTCTCCGCGGATCAGGTGCTGTTGATGGTGGGCGTGAAGGTGGAAGGGGGCGGCTTTGGCCAAACGAAGCAACAAATGAAAAAGGCAGACTGAATCCAGCCCGCCAGAAAGCCCCAGAATTACCGCCCCTCCCGCCTCCGGGAGAAGGGGCGCTGCGGCCTCTTGAAAACGCTCGTAAAAAGTCGAAGATCCCACGCGCGAACCCACTTAGAAAGGCAAATAATCTGCGCCCAGTTGATCCTCCGGATTGAAGGACGACTCCGGCGGAGCCACGCGATCCTGGTAAAACTCTTTCTCGCGGAAAGTCGTAATGTTCGCAAACCAGTTCAGCGTGACGGTCCCCGTCTCACCCGCGCGGTTCTGGGCCACAATGAGCTCCGCCTCCTCCGGCGAAACCGGCGGGCCCTCATTGTTGTAGTAAGAATCGCGGTACAAAAACATAACAGCGTCTGCATCCTGCTCAATCGAGCCGGACTCACGAAGGTCCGAAAGCATCGGGCGTTTATTCTCACGAGACTCCACGTTACGGCTGAGCTGCGACAAGGCAATCACCGGCACATTCAGATCCTTCGCCAGAATCTTCAAGGCACGCGAAATCTCCGAAATCTCCTGCTGACGATTCTGCGGCCTGCCATCCGCCGTCATGAGCTGTAAATAGTCGATCACGACCAGATCCAGCCGCCCCTTCTCCGCATACAAACGGCGGCACTTCGCCCGGATATCCGCCGGCGACGTCGCTGCCGAATCATCAATATAGAGCTGACTTTCCACCAAAGCCTGAATCGCCGCACTCAGCTGTTTCATATCGCGCTTCGCTAAATTCTCCTTGATCTCCTGCGACTTCACCGTCGAAGCCGAACTCAAGAAACGAAGGCCCACTTCACTTTGGGACATCTCCAAACTAAAGACCGCCACCACATTCCGCCTGAGCGCCACATTCAAGGCAATATTCAAGGCAAACGCCGATTTACCCATCGCCGGTCTCGCCGCAATAATATTCAAAGTCTGCCGACGCAGTTTCCCCAACATGCGATTCAAAGACGGGAAGCCTGAATCAATCGCCAACTTGTCACTATCCGTCTTCGCAAGCTCCTGAATGGTCACATTCAGAATCTGATGCATCGGCACAAGCGCCTGCCGATCCAAGCTCCCTCTTAGGTTCATCAAGCGCTCCGCCATCAGCCCTAGAAGGTCATCCGAAGTCTGCTGCCCTTCATAGCAGGCATCCGTCAACTTCTGCGAAAAATCCAGAATCTTCCGGAGGAGACTCTTCTCACGAATCATCTCCACATATTCCGGGATATTATTTAAGTAAAGATTCTTGTCAGCTAAAGACGTCAAGCAGCCTAGGCCACCCACAACATGCAGTTGCCCCTGATGCTCTAGGTGGTCCGCGGTACTCAAAATATCTACGGGTTTCCCCTTCGCCATCAGCTGTCGGATCGCCTCATAAATCAAGCCATTCGCCGGATCATAGAAGTCTTCCTTCTCCAGGCCTCCCATTTCCGTCCTGGCCTTCTCCGAAAGAAGTGCGCCACCTAAAAGCGACTGCTCCGCCTCCAAATTCTGCGGCGGAACCTTCATAAATGGACGATTTGTCTGCTCACGATCAGCCATCACATACCCTTTACTCTCTTAGCCACTTGGCCACTTCGCGCCTTTCGGTCACTTCACCTTCGCTTAGAGCGACTCCACCGTCACCGTTATCTCACAACTCACTTCATTATGGAGCTTCAAATGCACATCCGTGCTACCCACATTCTTCAAGCCAGTCTTCAAGGTAATGTTGCGCTTATCCACCGTGTAGCCACTCGCCGCCAAAGCTTCCGCAACATCCATCGCCGTCAAGGTACCATAGAGTCTTCCGCCCTCACCGGTCTTCTTACGGATCACAAAGGTCTTTTTGTCAATGGTCTTCGCCAGCTCCTTCGCCTCCTCAAGCTCCTTCGCCTCACGAGCCTTCTTCGCCCCTTGCTTCTGCTTGATCTCATTCAGATTGCCGCCCGTCGCCTCGACCGCCAAATTCTGCTTAAACAAGAAATTTCTGGCGTAGCCGTCACTCACGTCCACCACATCATTTCTCTTCCCCAGCTTCTTCACATCTTCCAGCAAAACCACTTTCATATTACTACCTCTTTCTTAAGGAAAATTCACTTCTCGAGCTCTGGCCAAAGCCGCCTCCCCCACCTCATCACGCCTTTTCCGGCTGAAGTCATTGCCGGGGGCTTTGGCCTAGAGAACTTGTGTTAGCTATTATAACGGAACATCACAGATTAAGGCATTCTTGCTTCTTTGCCGCATAAAAAAACCCGCCCCGTAAGAGGCAGGCTTCCTATAAGAATCACCAGTTTGTATATGCTTAATCTTCGGAAAAAGGAAGAATCGCAACCTGTCTGGCTCTCTTAATCGCTGTAGTCAGCATGCGCTGATGACGAGCACAAGTACCAGTCATGCGCTTAGGAAGGATCTTGCCGTTCTCTGCGATAAACTTACGCAAGCGGACAGGATCCTTGTAATCAATTGCCTCAATATGATCAGCGCAGAAAGCACAGACCTTACGGCGTGGTCTTCTGCGATTGCCACCCTGGAAACGGGAGGAACTTCTTTGTTCGGCCATAATATAGGACTCCTTTCAAAATTATAGGTCGAAAGGCAGCTCAGTATCATCATCCGGTGCTTCAAAGAAGCCCTCCGATGACTGACTGAAACTGGGTTCAGGCCTCTGTGCCGGTCTCTGATTGAAGTTCTGATTCTGGCCATAGGAGGAATTGCTGCTCTGCCCTCTGGAGAAATCTTGCGATTGTCCCCCATACTGACTTCCCGATTGATTTCCGGAAGTCTTGCTATCAGCAAAGTACACTTCGTCCGCCACAACCTCAGTCGTGTAACGACGTCCTCCTTCTTTATCCTGCCAGGACCTAACTTGAATCGAACCAACTAAAGCAATTCTTGACCCCTTGTGAAAATATTTCGAAACAAACTCAGCGGTTGTTCTCCATGTGACAATCGGAATAAAATCCGCTTCTCTCTCGCCAGCTTGATTCTTGAAACGTCTGTCGACTGCGATGCTAAAGGTACAGACACTCACACCCGATCCCGTGCTCTTGAGCTCGGGGTCAGCCGTTAGTCTGCCCATAAGAATTGCCTTATTCATGCTGCCTGCCTTTCTGTGAACACACGGTTCACAATACTCATCTTCTTGTTAACTGCCCTGCGAGCTCTAGCTCACATTCGGTAATCTGCTCTGTGAGCTCTAGCTCACATTCTTTTCATTGCTTTATGAGCGAAAGCTCACAAGCCATTGTTCTTTTCAAATCGCATTCATTACTCTTCAACCGAAATGATCATGTAGCGCATGACGCCTTCGGTAATCTTAAGTATACGTTGAATTTCTTCCGGAGCACCCGATTCTGCAGTAAACAGAACGACCGTATAATCTCCCTCAGTCTGATCTTGGATCGGGTAAGCTAAACGCTTCATGCCCCAATGATCAACCGACTCAATCTGGCCTTCGTTCTCGACGATCGACTGGACCTTCTCTTGAAGCTCAGTCAAACCTTCTGCACCTAGGACCGGTGAGAGTACGTACATTAATTCATACTTTCTTGCCATGGTAATTTCACCTCCTTCTGGACTTACGACTCTGCCTCCTGGCTCTCCAACTATAAAAGAACCGCAGAGTAAGGATAGCTACCCATAAACTTCTGGTAGCCCCGACATACTACCAAATCAATTCACCAGAAGTCAAACCCTCGTGCTACGATCTTTGCAAAAATTTGCTAAATTTTCACGAAAGGGTGGGCCTTTCACAAGCAAATTGCGAGAAATCCCCCCTGTGTGCCTCTATCTTATGTCTCTAATTCGGACGGGATTTGCAAAAACAGGGGAAATCTTTGAAATCATCACCTTCGAATTCCGTTCAACCTCCCGCACGCTATACCCACCATCTTACGTTGGTCAGAATCTGTCGATTTCCATGGAGAGCATATTACCTGTTAGAAGATTTTCATGTAATCACTCCCCCAACAGCGCTTTTGGAGACCGATCTGACCTCCTTGGGGGCTGTATACTCGAAAATCAAGTATTATGTAATATGGTAAACATGTACAACGACGTTTCTTGACCACTTTATCTTGTTACCTATCTCTTTTCCCCACCTTGATGTCTAATAGTCACAGGAAATCGAAGGATATCAACCCGAACACAAAAGTCCCTTCCGCCAATACAAAATCAACGCAACGATTATCATGGGTCCCCAAATGTTGTACTCTGTCGTACAATTCTTCGCCCGTTATTATTTTTTCTGAGCCATAATCACATCCAAGCTAATTCACAACATATCACATTGGACCAATTTCGTCGTTGTGCTGTGACGTGATGCGATATGAGTACCTCTGGCAGGCAACAGTGAACCATCGAGTGTAAGAAAGTCCAGGAATGGTTCACGAAATTCCATGAAATAGCTCGCTAACTGCCAAAACTTGCCTTGCGTTTGTTCACGGGACAGGTAACCCACAGCACAACGACAGTTTTGGTCCACCATACCTTATTATCCAAGTTAGTTGCCCCCTAGTTAATACACAAAGTCACCTCCTAGCACCCTCGAAAAAGTCGTAATCGACGGATATCGACCCGAACACGCACCGAACACAAGAGTCCCTTCCGCCAAAAACTCAAATCAACACAAGGATTGACATCCATCGCAGCACTTGAAACCCAGAACACACGAACCGCTGTGGATATCAGCCGAAACAACAGCCGGATAAGGGATTTTCTACAGCATCCAACTCCTTACGAGACAGGTAGCACACTACGAACGGCGAGTGTTGGAGAGCGGTAGTCATTCTCGTTATTTTTTGGGGGTCGGTAGTCATCCTTGTACCTTTATTTTATGTTGTAACGGAAGTGACCCTTGTATTGGTTGTGGGTTCTACTCGATATCCACTGGTTCTACTTGGCTCGTGACCACTAGATGACGGTGTAATGGAAGATTTGAGGAAGTTTCTATTTGGATAATAAGATATGATGGTCAGGATCTGCAGGAATGCAGAATTAACATGCTATCTTTCGCACATAATTGCTCTCAAAGGGCTCCCATTGGGAAAAATTGCAGAAATCTGCCAGCTTGGTCGCTCAGATCACTGGAAATCGCATCACCGACTTGGATTGCTGCGGATCCTGACCAGTGCGACCTTACGTTATAGGCAGGCATGCCAAAATCCAATCACCACCAAAACTATCGTGTTGAAATTTGCTTAAATCTGGAATGATAAGGGCCAAACCAGATACACCACCAGAATTGTCGTGTTGATTTTCGATTAAATCCGGAATCCGATCACCCAAACAGCAATCTCTACTTCAAGCATCGTGTTGATTTTCGATTAAATCCGGGATCCGACCACCCAAACAGCAATCTCCACTTCAAGCATCGTGTTGATTTTCGATTAAATCCGGAATCCGATCACCCAAACAGCAATCTCCACTTCAAGCATCGTGTTGATTTTCGATTAAATCCGGGATCCAACTACCCAAACAGCAATCTCCACCTCAACTATCGTGTTGATTTTTGATTAAATCCGGAATCAAGCAATCAGGAAAGCAAGGAAGTAAGAAAAACTAAATTGCACCGGCAGCTTTCGTCAAGCGATTCATATAAGCCGTGCCAAGAGAAGATAACGGTTGCTCTTCCGCCCAAATATCGGTGACATTAAGGCGATCAAAAGAACGAAACGCAGCAAACAAGCCCGATGCAGCATTATGATGCGACTCTTCAGAGACAAACGTGATGATCTCATAACGAATCGCTTCAGACGACAAAATCCTCTCGGCCCCCTCACAAATCTCTTGTGAAAGATAAAAGGCAGGATAGGCACCAATTGTCCCTTCGCGAATAGCATCAGTCAAGAAACGCAGCTTAGCTACCTCATCGGCGCCACCTAAAATATGGACTTTAGCTCGTGGCGCATAATGTCGATACTTCATCCCGGGGGCACGCGGTGCTTGATCCGTATCTGTTCGAGTGAGTAATGCGGAAACGGCAGAGTTAATAGAATCAGCAGATGAAAATGTTTCAGAACCCGAAGGCGAAACCGAAACCGAACTCGAACTCGAAACCGAACCCGAACCCGAACCCGAAGGCGAAGGTGAAGCAGCTTTCTCCTCCCCAACACCACCAACACCACCAACACCACCAGTACCAGAACCACCAAAACCAACAACAGAACCA
>CAZCLL010000021.1:0-8891 GCA_964499555.1 uncultured Fastidiosipila sp. | reverse complement strand
CCGACAAAACAAGGACCGGCATCAATCAAATATGGAATCTTACCTTCTAAATCTTCCCAAGCATCCTCACCCCTGGTCGGAGAAGGACGCCCGCTGAGGTTCGCAGAAGGAGCAGCGACGCCTTTGGCCGTAAGTTGAAGGAGGCGCAAAGCCGTGAGGTTTTCCGGCACCCGAACGCCAATTGTTGGGAGCCCTGCCGTCACAGACGAATGAAGATCGGCACGATGTTCCATAATCAAAGTAAAAGGTCCCGGACAAAAGGCTCTCGTCAGCACTTCCGCGACCACATCCCAACGCAAAAAATAATCCTTCATCCGTTCAACACTTGATTCATGAACGATCAACGGATTATCTTGAGGGCGCCCTTTGACAGAATAAATTCGGGCCACGGCCGCCTCGTCATCCCAAACCGCTCCCAAACCGTACACCGTTTCCGTCGGAAAGCAAACCAGCTCCCCCCGACGCAAAGCCTCGGCGGCCGGCGTCAACAAGTCCAAATCAGGATTCTTAGGATCGACTTTGATCAGCTTGGTGATCATGCCTCATCAACTCCGCCGCCAGCAAACCCAGAACCAAACCCGCCAGCTCCGCCAAACCCAGCCCCAGAACCAGAACCAACACCAAACCCAGCCCCAGAACCAACGCCAGCCCCATCACCCGACGCCAGCTGCGCGGTCCTTTCGGCCGCCGTCAACGCGTCCACCAAAGGATCCAAATCGCCTCCCAAAATCTCTGGAAGCTTATACAAAGTCAAACCAATTCGATGATCTGTCACACGCCCTTGCGGGAAATTATAGGTCCGGATTCTTTCACTTCGCTCCCCGGTACCTACCTGCGCCTTACGCTCACCGGCAATCGCAGACGAGCGCTTTTCTTCTTCCATTTCCAGAAGCCTTGCCCGCAAAACACTCATCGCTTTATCTTTATTTTTATGCTGCGAACGCTGATCCTGACACGTCACCACAACCCCAGTAGGCAAGTGCGTAATCCGGATCGCCGAAGATGTTTTGTTAACATGCTGGCCACCAGCACCCGACGCGCGATACGTATCAATTTGCAGATCCGCTGGATTAATCTCCAGATCCACTTCGTCCACTTCTGGCATCACTGCCACCGTCACTGTCGACGTATGGATGCGCCCGCCGGATTCCGTCACAGGCACGCGCTGCACACGGTGAACCCCACGCTCATACTTCATGTGGCTGAACGCCCCTTTACCTCGCCGCCGGCCCCCCCGCGAATCTCCATAATCACATCGCGCTCATCCCGGGGATCCTTGGGTTGTAAGAGCCGCAACAAGTCCCGCTCCAAGCCCTCCTCCCGCTCCGAGAGCTCCGAAATCTCCTCCCGGATCAACGAAACGAGCTCACTCTCCGCAGAAGGCGTTTCCTCCAAGAGTGCTTTATTCTCGGCCAAAGCCGCCGTACACCCCTCATACGAGTCAAACACTTCGACCAGTTCCGCCAGATCCGCAGCTTCCTTCACAATTTTGAGATACTTCTCCTGATCCTGTAGGACCTCCGGACTTGCCATCTCCGTTTGAAGTTCGTCATAGCGAGCCTTAATTTGTTTCAATTTTACGAGTGTTTGCTCTTGCATACTATCCTCTCACTTCCCTAACAGGCCCGCTGCCCCTCAAAGGGCCTCACGCCGCCAAAATCAAAGGGCCTCACGCCTCCACAACAGGTGGCTTCACTTCCTTCGTAGCCTTCTCTACATCCCGGCGCTTCATCCGCAGAAGATGTCCGCAGCCCAGACAGCGAAGCGTAATTTCTGCACTGGCCCTCTCCACTTTCCACTCCCGCGAACCGCAGGGGTGAGCCTTCCGCATCACAACCACTTCGCCCGCCTGATAAGGGTAAAGCGTAAAATCCTTCATGCCTCAACCCTCCGAAAAGCAGATACCCGAGGCCTTCCCGCCAAATCCACGCTCGTCTTCACAAACGCCCAGCCAGCCTCACCAAGAGCCAAATCTCGCATCGCTTCCGCCTGCTCCAAGCCATGCTCCAAAAGCAAATATGTCCCCGGCCCTAACAGCTTTGCACCCTCAGAAAATATACGCCGATACATCGCAAGCCCATCCGCCCCGGCAGCCAAAGCCATTTCTGGCTCCCATGCTCCCAGGTCACTACCCAGAAACTCATCCTCACGCAAATAAGGTGGATTGCTGATTACAAGCTTGGGTACAAAAGACCCATCCCGCACCCCGAAAGGCCAAAGATCCGCCTCTTCAACTGTCACCACAGCCTCTAGCCCAATCAAACGCGCATTCTCCGTCGCTGCCTTAACCGCAGTCGGAGAAAGATCCGTAGCCACAACTCGGGACACAAGAGAAGGGCCGGCGGCTTTGGCCAGAGCAAGCCCTAAGCACCCACTTCCAGTACAGAGGTCAAGCACGTCACAAGGAGCCACTTCCCTTTCGAGGTAGGCCAAAGCCTCCTCCACCACAATCTCCGAATCAGGCCGGGGCACCAGCACGTCCGGGTAGCAGCGAATCTTGACGCCATAAAACCAAGTAAAACCCGTCACCAGCGCCATAGGTTTCCCCGCCGCCAGCTCATTCGTCGCCGACCGAAGCCTCGCCAGCTCATCATCCGAAAACTCATGTTGCAGCAGATATCGCTGCGCCTCCGTCTCCGCTAGATCAGGCAGAAGCAAGTCTGTCACCAGCGTCCGGAGCTCCGTTTCCAGCCAAAACACATCAAGACCCAGGTAGCCATCGCTCCCCTGCAAAACCTTGAGCCCTTCAGCCTTCCACTCCTGATACCGCACAGCTTCCCCTACCTTCGCCTTTTCGCTCGCATCCCCTAGTTTAAAAAAAGGACTGCCCCAAAAGCGGCAATCCTCATCTTCGCAAACTTTTCTTTGACTTAATTCCCGTTGTGAGAAGCCATACGTTTCTTAAACTTATCAACACGGCCGCCAACATCTACGAGTTTCTGCTTACCGGTAAAGAACGGGTGGCACTTACTGCAAATATCAACATTGATCTGTGAAACCGTCGAACGAGTCTCAAACGTTTCACCACAAGCACACTTCACGACACAAGTATCGTATTTTGGATGGATTCCTTCTTTCATATCGAACACCTCTTACAGAATTCCGACGCGTAAACCCCTTGAATGTCGCCACTCACTACTGATTCACGTATGTCGGTTCGGTTTTAACTAGGGTATTGTACCAGCTCCCCACCAAAAGTCAATAGCCCATTCTCTCGGCTCCCGGCTCTCGGCTCTCGGCTCGGCTCTCCCCTCGGCCAAAGCCGCCGCCCCCCACCTCTGCCCCACAGTTTTTCGTTCCCCTGTGTCTATTGTTTGCAAATTTCGGAGCGCTCCACTACGACGTATTGCTTTTCCCGCCATTTTTCCCTGGCACTTGAGTTTGCTGGCCTCAAAAATACCCGTCGCTGTTTATTGTAATAAGTTACATTGGACCAAAAAACGTCGTTGTGCTATTATTACGATATTACATAAGCAGCCAAAACCTGTGTCCAATCCATTATTGAGCCCATTTATGGATTATCGTGAACTATTCTTGGACTATCTTGAACTTGGCAATATCCAATTCGAGCTTTACCTTCTCAATAGGCAAGATCCTACAGCACAACGACAGAATCGGTCCAAGATATCATGTTGCGTATCGGTTCAGCGAGCGAATCGACCACTCTTTTTCAATTTCGAGTGTATTGTACTTGATTAGTATAAGATGTACCCGGCAATCAATGATCCAACATCTTACGTTGGTCAGGATCAGCAGGAATCCAAAGCGACGATGTGATTTCCCTTGATCTGAGTGCCGAAGACTGCCCATCTCTGCAATTTTTCCCAAAACAGACCCTCTATATGCAACAATGTTCAATGGATAACATATTAAACTCGGATCGGTGCAGATCCTGACCACCATATCTTATTACCTAAATAGCAATCTCACCCCAATCACCTATATAACATGATAATGTGGACAAAACTCGTCGCAATACATGACCGCGGCGAGTTTCGTGAGTGATATCAGTGATATCAGTGACAAAGTCAGCTCATTTCTGCAATGCAGCACCGCAACAGAACCACTGCAGGCACAGCAGCCCAAGCCGACCAGCCCAAAACACCTTACAACTTCGCAAACGCCCCGGAAGCGCCACTGCCTTCAGCAAGCGCCTGCACTTCTGCCCAGACCTTTTCGTCCACAGGGACACCGCGCTCAAGATTGGAAGCGCGCTTCTGCAAAGTCCTTTCGCCCGGAAGCGAAATCTCATCGCCCTCGCGGATTGGGGCAGTCTTGTGCGCCGCAGCCGATCTTTCGGCCCACTTTTCTTGAATCGAAGCCTCGTCCCCAAACAGATAAGGGTCGAGAGCAATAAAAATCTGGCTCGCACCGGTGCAGCTTCCTCGGCCATCCGCGTCCATATCAGAACCGCTGTTTCCGTTGGCTAAAGCAGTCGCCGCCATATCCAGCGCAAAAGCTAGACCGGTTCCTTTCCAATAGCCAACGGGTAAAATGCGGCGACTTTCTTCAATCGCAGCCGGATCAGAAGTCAGATTCCCATCCTTGTCGAAGCCGCCCGGATAAGGCAATTCCTGATTTGATAACCGATACGTGCCAATCTTTCCCCAAGAATAAAGGCTCATCGCCATGTCAAAAACAATTGGTCCATCGGCTCTCGGAATCGCAATACACATCGGATTATTGCCGACACCCTCTTCTTTTGATCCCCATAAAGGCATCGAGCTTTCTGTGTTCGTCCAATTGATGCCAATGAAGCCCTTCTCGGCGGTTTGCCAAGCATAGGTACCGCCGCGCATCCAGTGGGTAGTATTTTTCAAGCTGACAATGCCGATGCCGTGTTCTTTGGCTAAGGCAACGGCGCGATCTGCACAAAACTCTGCATTCAACACGCCAATCCCCAACTGACCGTCGTAATTCTCGGCGGCGCCTTTGGCCCCTGTAAGTGTAGGCTTGCCCTCAAGGTTTACCCAGCCCTTGCGCACGTAGTCGATGAAGCGGGGCACGCGGTTCAAACCGTGGCTCTCCACGCCATCCAAACTGGAACTTGCATGAATTTCTGAAACTCTCGCTGCTTGCTCTTCACTCAAGCCGGCGTTCAACATAGCCTTCTTAATGACAGCCTTCAACTCCGTAAAAGGAACTCTAACACTCATCCTTGCCTCCTAACGATTATACCCCTGGTTCTTGCCGTTCCCTGACTCCTGCGGCAAACGCATCGCATCAATCACCGCCTGATCTTTAAGCGAGATGTTGAGCGACTCAATCATGTGATCATTATCCTTCGTCTTCAGCAGAAGATTAATAATAAGCTCGGTCACATTCGCCGTATCTAGCTGACCAAAAGCCTTCCGGACCCCCCAAACAGCCTCCAGCTGCTTCGAAGTCAAGAGAAGCTCCTCACGCCTCGTGCCCGATTTATTGATATCAATCGCCGGGAAAATACGTTTTTCAGAAAGCTTCCGGTCAAGCAACACTTCCATGTTACCCGTCCCCTTAAACTCCTCAAAAATCACTTCATCCATGCGCGAACCCGTCTCAACCAAAGACGTCGCCACAATCGTCAAGCTCCCACCATTTTCAATATTTCTCGCAGCACCGAAAAAGCGCTTCGGATGATACAGCGCACCCGGATCCAAACCACCCGACAAGGTCCGTCCCGTCGGCGTAATCGTCAAGTTATACGCTCTCGCCATACGCGTCATCGAATCCAGCAAGATCACCACATCTTGCCCCAGCTCAACCAAACGTTTCGCACGCTCCAGAACCAGTTCCGTAATCTTCACGTGATTCTCCGGCGTCTTATCAAACGTCGAGTACACCACCTCGCCATTAATGCGGCGCTGCATGTCCGTCACTTCTTCAGGACGTTCATCAATCAAAAGTACAATTAACTTCGCATCGGGATTATTAATCGAAATCGCATTCGCAATCTTCTGCAAGAGGATTGTCTTACCGGCTTTTGGCGGTGACACAATCATGCCACGTTGCCCCTTACCAATCGGTGAGAACAGATCGATAATCCGCGTCGCAAGCTCCTTGCGATCCGTCTCCAGCGTGTAGCGCTCCGTCGGATAAATCGGCGTCAAGCGATCAAAGTGCGGCCGATGATGCATCTTCGCCGGAGGCAAGCCATTCACTTCCTCAATGTAATTCAACGCCTGGTAGCGATCCTGATCCCGCTTATTTCGGCACGTTCCGGTCACTAGATCCCCCGCCCGCAAGCTAAAACGTCGAATAATCTGCGCCGAAACATACACATCCGCCGGCCCCTGAATATAGTTCTCACTTCTCAAGAAACCATATCCGTCCGGCATCATTTCCAGCACACCCGTATGTCTCGCCAGCTCAATCTTGGTCTCTACCGGCGCCTGATTCTCCGTCTCCGGGAAATCTCCGTCCTGGCCAATGCTCTCCTGGGTCTTCTTTTCGGCCAAAGCCGCCTTCCCCACCATCGGCAGTTGACGCTGCCTTGGTCTAGCAGAGAACTCAATCCCTTCGGTAATCTCGGGCTCTTGCTCTACAGCGCCTTGCCCCTGATCTTTGGGAAGGGCACGTTCAGAACGTGTATAATTCTGATTTTGATTCTGATTCTGGTATTGCCCTTGCGCTGTCCCTTGGCTCTGACTCTGGCCTTGCGCTTGGTTATATCTGGGCTGGAAAGAAACGGGTTTCTTCGTCTGACTATTTCTCTGTTTCGAATTGCGGCGATTGAACTTCTGCGTCATCGGCCGGAAATCATCAACCGAATCCTCTGCCTGTGTTGTCTCTTCATTCCCTGCGTCATCGGCAGTATCGGAAGTCTCCACCGTTTCTACCGGAGCATCCTCTACCACATCTGTAGAAACTGCCGAACCCGTCTCCTCGTTAGCTGCCTCAACAGCGGTAACAGTTTCTTTAGTAGAAGCGGATTCAGAGGCCTCCTTAGCAGAAGCAGACTCAACGACAACCACCGCAGAAGCAAAATCTAGCTGGTCAAACGTTTCAGTCTTAGAAGTACCTTCGACCTTCGAAACATCATCCGCTTCGGAAGACCCATCCAAATTCCCGCGTCTAGTCGTTCTGGTAGTAGCATTCTTGCTAGCCACATTCTTGCGAGGTGCCCTCGCCTTAATCTGTGACGATCTCTTAGAAACCGGATACTCGGTGGCAGGCTCTTCAACCTTCGGCTCAAGCTCCGTATTATGAGGCTGATCTTTCACGATTGGAGCCACATATTCCGACTCACTTCCGTGATCCATCACCTCCGGAATCAAGCCAAAAGCCTCCGGTGGCGCACTCTTCATATGCGAGCGCCTTGGCGGTTCATTATCCGTATCAGTTGTAGAATTTTGTGTTTGAGAAGAAGAAATTCTAGAAGAAGAACGTTGCGAACCTGAACGCTGTGAAGAAGCTCTTTGCGATGTCGTTCTTTGTGAACCAAGCCTCGAAGTTGAAGACCTTGTTGATGACGATCTCGGCGATCGGGCCGATCGAGAATCAGAAGAATCCGGAGATCCATCGGGCATCTCATTACCCTTCCCGTCGGCGGGAGCCTGATTTGCCTCGCTCATCTGTTGAGCTAGAAATTCAGCCAGCTCTTTCTTCTTCATTCTCTGTGCTTGGCTAATCGGCATAACGCCTGAAACACGCACAATCTGTACGAGATCCGCCTTGGATTTCGATTGAAAAATATTGTCGGACATCCGATACCCCTTAAAATGTGAGAATCACAAAGTATACAAAAACCCAAAGACTCCAAATAGAAGCCGACATCAGAAAATGTCATTTCAAAAAATTGCGCTCGTGGGAAATACTTCGTTCTTTTAATGGCATTATATAGCCTGTCACGTTGGAAATGCAAGTACATTTAGTCGATTAACTCAGTAAAATCAGCCCTTTACCCGAAGCACTGACCGAAAAGCACAGACTTCTTGTGCTACTCTTAGATAGATCACAATTCTGGAGGTCTTATGTTCAAGTATTTGGCAGCACTCTTTATGCTCATCGATCATATCGCTCACATCTTTTACCCGATGCTTCCAGAAGAACTCTACTTACTCTGCCGAACAATCGGACGCCTCGCCTTCCCCATGTTCGCCTATGCCCTCGCCAGAGGCTATAACCGAACCTCCAACCTCTTCAAATACTTCATCCGCATGGCTATCTTCGCCATCCTGACGCAAATCCTCTTCATCTACGTGACCAGAGAACTCGCCTTAACCCAGTATCTCTTCACCAACATCCTCATCACCTTTTCCCTGGCCATCGCCATGCTCGCAGGAATCGATCTCATCGAAAAATCCAGCCTCGACATGATGCTCATGATGAAACCGGCTTTGTCCGAAGGCGAAGAACAAAAAGTCTTCAACCCCGGCGGCATCAGACTCCCCGCCATAACAGGCACCATATTCGGTATCATCCTGATCGCACTCGCCATCTTCCTCACCTATTACCTCGACCCCGACTACAACATTTACGGTCTCATCACTGTACTCATTTTTTCCCGAATCGACCGCAACGAACCCGCCTACGAGCCCACCATGCGCAAAGGCCTCAAGCGCAGACGCTACCTCCTCATCCTAGGCGCCTATACAATCCTCAACCTACTCTTCACCATCGGAAGCATCCAAACCTATGGCAACAACTACCAATCCTGGCTCCAATTCTTCTCCACCCTAGGCGTCCTCTTCTTCCCCCTCTACGACAAACAAACAAAACGCCCCAGCACCTTCTCCAAATACTTTTTCTACGCCTTCTACCCCCTCCACTACGCCCTCCTCCTCTTCCTTTACGCCCAAGTCCGCTAAAAAGGCAAAAAGAAAAGCCACCAACATTACCTGTCGATGACTTCATCATGGAGCTGGTGGACGGATTTGAACCCCCGACCTGCTGATTACAAATCAGCTGCT
>CAZCLL010000020.1:14765-25181 GCA_964499555.1 uncultured Fastidiosipila sp. | reverse complement strand
TAGTTATCTATCCGTTTTGCATATCTTGCTGTCTTTATTTCACGAGAACCAGAGGGATATCGACCCGAACACGCACCGAACACAAGAGACCCTTCCGCCCAAAGACTCCAATAGCGCAAGGATAATCCTCCACAGCCTCTCTATAAACACCGGACACACAAACCGCTGTGGATATCAGCTGGAACGACGGACGAATATAAGAATTCCTACCGCCATTCAAGTGCCTGCCTCACGGGGCGTTCAACCTGAGAGGCAAGTGAGCTAAGCGGAGGTTACTCTCGTAGTTTTTTCTTGGCGGTAGTAACTCTCGTGTTTTTTTAAAAGAGTAGCGGTGGGATCTCTTGTATCGGCTGTACGTTCTACTCGATATCCCTCCATTCAGCTCTCTTTGAGGCCGTTGGTTCGCTGGAAAAAAGGTATGAAGGATGCGGGTATTTAGGTAATAAGGTACAGTGGACAAAACTTGTCGTTATACATGATCAACATATTCTCTTTCTCACATAGTTGCTCCCAGAGGGGTCTCAGTGTGAAAAATTGCAGAAATGAGCTGGCCTTGGCCCTCAAACAGCAACAAAACTCGTCGCATCCATGGAAAGCGACGAGTTCTGTCCAGCATAATAAGTTTTATATCTCGGAGAGCCTCTTCGTAACGAAAAAACGCTTACAATTTGCTTTCCGCCTCGGCTTCCGCATCGGATTCCTGATCCGATTTCTCATCTGTAGCTTCAGCATCAGCATCTGCATCCGCATCGCCCGTTTCTCCAGCATCCGCTACATCAGCATCAACCGCAGACGAATCAGCATCGCCAACACCACCAACATCAGCAATATCACCATCAACACCACCAACAACAGCAGTATCAACAACACCACCAACACCAACACCAGCGGCACCCTCGAAGAGCAGATCCTCAGACAGCACCTCTTCGGCGCGGCGCTTTTTCCGCATCAAGAAGAGATAAACCAAAGAACCCACAACCATCGCAGCAGACACGACTTGAGAAACCCTGATATCTGTGTCGCCAATAAAGAGCGCATCTGTCCGGATCCCTTCGACGAAGAAACGGATCACACCATAGCCCAGAAGGTACATGGCCACGGTCCCATAAGGTACCTTATTCGTCTTGCGGAAACGGAGCAAAATCGCAAAAAGAATCATATTGCCGATAAACTCATAAAGGAAAGTTGGATGGACCGGCAACGTGGGGTTCTGGCCTAGCTGAGGATTCCTTGCTAGATAAGACATAGTACCGTTCGAAATCATGCCCCAGGGAAGGTCCGTATTCGTGCCGAACGCCTCTTGATTAATGAAATTGCCAATGCGGCCAATTGCTTGACCCAGGGGCACATAGACCACAATAAAATCCAGGAAAGGCTCCACCTTTTTCTTCTTGACCTTATGGAAAATAATAATCCCCAGAAGCGAAGCAATCACACCACCGTAGAAGGCCAAGCCCCCTTTTCGGGTATCAAAAATACTCAGTAAATCATCCTTGTACAGATCCCAAGAAAACGCCACATAGTAAAGTCTCGCTCCGACAATCATCGTCACAACGATCACCAAGAAATTATCGAGGACAAATTCCGGATCAATCCCAAACTTTCTGGATTGGCTCGTCGCCAAGATCATACAAATGAGGACCGCAACTGCAATCAAGATCCCATACCAGTAAACCGAAACTGATCCGATCTGGAACGCGACGCGATTGATCGCCCAACCCTTGATGCCTAAGCCTGGGAAGCTGACTATGAAATCATTGCTTTGCATTAGTTTCTCCTTCTGCCGTGGACAATCACTTTGGCCCGATTTTCCGGGGTCACAAAGTCCAATTCATCAAACATTGTCCGATCGGGTGATTTATAAAATACAGATGAGTAATCGGTGAATTCCAAGTGTGCCAGACGAATTCTGGCGGCCGCCTCCCCGCACTCCGAGACATCGTCGAGGGAGCGCAAATACGCGCCCAACTTCGAACGCAACAGTTCATTCATACGCTTTTCGTCAAACAATCGCTCCGAAACCCCACGCTCCAAATGCTGCGCGATCAGCTCAGCGGCACGTTCGGGCTGCCGAGAATCCCCGCTAATAAAGAGGTAAGCGTAGTCCGGCTCCACAAGATATTGGTACGTTAAGGACTCGTCCAACAAGCCCGCTTGATACATGATCTCGAAGGCCTCCGAACCAGGCCCAATCAACATATCGAGCAAGAGCTCACCGGTCAGCCGACTGCCCACCAGTTCGTGCCCATTTCGGCGCTCGCTCCCGTGGCTAATCTTAGCGCGATACCCCAGCCAAAAAGACGAGGTGCTCGACGGCAACTCCAGCCGCTGCTCGTGGACCAGCACGCGGTCATCATTCTCCAGCGGGATGTAAATGCCAGATTCCCGGTAATCCACATAATTTGGGTAGCTATTTCCGGCCAAAGCCGCCGCTCCACGCTCGCCCCCCTGCTCGCTAGATCCCGAAGCTTCAGGTGCCCCATTAAGCGCATCCAACCAAGAAGACACGGCTTTAATCATGGCTTCTTCCTGGAAACTTCCCACCAAAATCAGCGAAAGATTCTGCGGTGTGTAGTAGTTTTCATGCATTCTTTTGAGGTCTTCGGTCGTAATCTTGTCGATACTCTCGGCATTTCCCAGAATATCTTCATACATTTCCGGTGAACTGAAGAGCCCGCGAAGCAAGATGCTGCCAGCAACCGTACTCAGGTCTTCCTTATACATCGAATATTCCGCATTGATCACTTCCGCTTCGCGCCTAGTCTTTGCATCATTCAAATCCGGACGAAAAATCGCCTGGAAATGAAGCTCCAGAGCTTCCGCAAAAGAATCCACACAAGTAAACGAATAGAAGGTATGGGTCGCAGCCGTATAGGCATCCGTATCGACACCTAGGGAAGTCAAGCGAGACATGGCCGGATCTTCCCCAGATAAAATACAGTGCTCCAAAAAATGCGCCGTACCGAGCGGAGTCCGCATAAATTGGCCGCTTTTCTTATCTCGATACAAGGTATGTTGCGAGCCAAACGGAACCAAAAAACCGGCAAACTTATTCTGGAAACCATGCTTTTGGATAATATCAATCTTGAAGCCCGTGTGATGTTGGTACACGTGGACCTGCTGACCCGAAACCCTGTCCTTGCGGTCATAGCGGATCATACCGGCTAAAGGAATCATAAGCCCCCCTCAGACGTAGCCACGCTAGAAGAAGATTTCGGTTCCAAAACATAGGTCACGGCCTTCCGCAGCCCGGACGCCAGTTTCTGGATCTCAGAAGCCTCAATCTCCGCCACATAATCCGGGACCTCTTCACTTGAGTACTTGGAGCCCGCAACATATTCTTCACTCTCGTAGTGCAAACGTTCAGCAGAATCATCTTGGGCTTGCTGATAGGTGGTTTGCAAATATTTTTTTGCCGCATCCAAGAGCAAATCCTCAAACTTACCAGAAGCCAAATCCAAAATTTCTTGGTCAATAATCGCTAAAGTTTCTGCAACCTCTTCTGGATCCACCTCAGCAATCACTGTCAGAGTACGGGAGAAAGGATCATAGACGGCATCCACATAGTAGGCGTAGCCCAGCTCCTCCCGAATAATGCGATAGAGAAGCGATTGAGGGAAAGAGGCCAACATCAAGGTCAGTACATGGCCATCCAGCACATGAATCGAGGCATAAGAAGGCATCCCATCATAGATGCAAATCACGTGGGCGACCTCAGCGGTGCGGGTCTCCCGAACCTCCTTCTCTTCGCCCCATTGCGGGATAAAAGGCAGAATGCCGGGGACCAATTTCAAGGTCTCGGAAGCCCTAGGAATCGTAGCAAGGCGGAGCGCAACACGGTCGGCTAGCTCCGTCGTCGGCAAGTTCCCGAACAAGAAAACCTGGATCCGCCCACGCGCGAGCATAGTCACCCATGCGTCGCGAAGATCCTCTGCCGTAAGCTTCAGCAAGCTCTCGCTATCCCCTAAAGGATTCACATATTCGAAGCCAGGTTTCAAGAGTTCTTCTTTTGCCCGGACAAAGGCGTAATTGCTTAAGTCATTTTCTTCGGCCAAAAGCGTCATCTGCAAATTCTGACGCTCGGTTTCCATAATTTCCGGGAGGAAGTGATCCTCCTCATCTCGCGCCGGACGCAGGAGCATATCCAATAAGGTGTCCACACAATTGGCAAAAGGACTGGAGCCATCAAGGCCTGTGTGAACCGCCGACAAACGAAAACTCAGTTTCTGAAGCGCATTTACCTTGTCAATGTCCACTGAAATCTCAGCGCCATATTCCTGATCTAAGAAACTGACCAATTCCGTTCGCTTCGGATACTTCTCGGTCGCGGCTGTAAGTACATTAGCTAAGAGGGAGTAAGCGGAAGCGGTTTCTTTGGCCAAAGGAAGCAGAACCTCCACGACTAGGTACGAGGTGTTGAAACGTGTGGACCTAGAAAGCATCACCGGGATATCCTGCTGCATCTTGTAAAGGTACATCTTCTCGTGAACCTGGTGCCACTCGCGCGCCTTCGCGAGATCCTTCGCAATCTCCGTCGACATCACGATGAAACTGGGGAAACGGATCTCCGGGCGGGAGAGCTCAAGAAACTCCACCTCCACATCCTTCCCGTAGAGATCCAGCCGGCGGTCCAAAATACAGGTCTCGACTAATGGCAAAGGATCCGTATGGTTAACCGTTGGCCGCAAGCCGATATTCGTCACGGAATCGTACCAGGTATCATCCACCTTCGTCCGGGTGCCATAGACCCCGTACATGGGGCTTTCCATGCCGGCTGGAATGCGCAAATTGGCGGTAGGCATACCCACCGTGCGGCCTAAGGCGTTCCCATGGATCACGCGACCGGGGATGCGGAAATACCGCCCCATCATGCGAGCTGCGGAAGGCATATTCCCTTCCTCAATCCACGCCCTGATCTTCGAACTGGAGAGCACCTCGCCCCCCACGCGAATCGCCGGAACCACGATCACCTCAATGCCTTGCCTCTCGCCCCACTCGCGTAGGAACTCGACGTTGCCCTTCTGGGCTTTGGCAAAACGATAGTCATCACCTACGACGACCACCTTGGCATTCAAGCGCTCCACCAGAATCTTCTGGCAAAACTCTTCCGGCAGTAGCCCCGCAAACGCACGATTAAAGGTCTGCAAGATGAGTTTATCAATCCCCATCTCCGCAAAAATCTCATCCCGCTGCTCCGAGGTCTGAAGGAGGCCCTTAAACGGGAGGCGTGAGTCCGGCAGAGGCGACTGCAAGAGCAGGCCATGATTTCTCTCAGGATTCGCCGTGGCATTCAAGCGAACATGTCCGGGCACTGGTTTCGGGTAGCGGTCGAAGGAGAAGACACAAGGTTCAATCCCCAATTCAGCCGAGCGGCTCACCATCGTGCGCACCAACTCCTGGTGCCCTCGGTGGATGCCATCGAAGAAACCTAAGACAACCGCCCTCGGACGCTCAGGCGGCAGATTATCAATTAATTCAGCAGAAGATTTCGTTAGATCAACCTGTAATGTTTTCAAGACTTCTGAACATCCTTTCAGCTACAAGAATCGGCCCCTGATCCCCCGGCTCGCTGCGTCCAATCCCCAGAAACGCCCCATCATAGAAGAGCCGAACTAAGGCTCCTTCCTCAGGAAGTTCCGGGTGCCTGAATCGCTTCCCCTGCAAAATCATGGTGGCGCTCCGTTTGTCCAATTCTAACACAGCTAAATCAGGCCTGGCAGACGAAGCGTCACGGAGCAGAGGATTTTCTCCCAGCCTGGCCAAACTTCCGCCAGCCTCCAGAAACGCTCGTAAGTCTTCTAGCGTAATCGCCTCCTCGAAGCGAAACGGTCCACTTCGCAAGCGCCTAAGCCTCGCCGCATACGCCCCCGTTCCGAGCCTCTCCCCGAGATCCTGCGCCCAGGTCCTGATATAAGTCCCCTTCGAGCAGTGAATATCACACACCAGCCAGAACGGCGGGGCAGGTACGCTTTTCACTTCATCTGGGCCTTTTTGGCCAAAGCCGCCGGCAAAATACTCTCCCCCCGGCAGTGCTTCTGGCAGAAGTTCAAGGATTTCAAAGCGCCCCTTCCCGGCGGCCACGAGGTCCGCCTGGTAAATGGTGACGTCCCTCGTCTTGCCCTCGACTGCAATCCCTTGCCTTGCATATTCATACATGGGTTTTCCGTCAATTTTGGCAGCAGAATAGGCCGGCGTCACTTGGGTAATCTTCCCGGTCAAGGTTCGGATCACCTCCTTGAGCTTGGCGCCACCGTCTGCCAGCCACGCAGCCATTTCTGGCTCAGTCGGCACCTTCCCGGCACGCAATTCGCCGGTCAAATCCCCCGTCACAGACGTATGTCCCAAACAAATGAGCACACGGTAAACCTTATCATACGCATCCATGTAGCGCACCATATTGGTCGCGCGTCCAAGTGCCACCGGCAAAAGCCCGTCTGCAAAAGGATCCAGCGTACCCACATGCCCAATTTTTTTGATCCCCGAAAGCCTTTTCACCTGTCTCACCAGATCCAAAGAAGTCGGTCCTTGGGGTTTGTATAAAAGAAGAAGACCCCCGTACGGCGGGGGCGGATTCGTTTTTTTTGCCATGATTAGTCCTCAGCAAGCCACAAGGTCAATTTCGCCACCACGTCTTCTAGGGTCTCTTCCATATCGCCAGGCGGCAAAGTAAAGCCGGCTGCATTCTTGTGCCCGCCTCCGCCCAGTCCCGTAGCAAAACCTTGGATATCCACTTCCGGCTGGCTCCGTAAATTTCCGCGAAAAGACCCATCCGACGCTTGGCGCAACATGATCGACACATCCGTCCCCTCAATATTGCGGAGCTGCCCGGGTATGCCTTCCAGATCGGCATCCCCCGCCCCGTAGGCCTCCACCAACTCCGGCGTAATCCCCAAATAGGTAATTCGGCCACCAAGGGCTCGTTTCGTGTAGGCCCGTAGCGCCCCCTCCACCTGAAACCTCGCCCAGCTAATCCGGCCAAAGTGCCGTTCCACGAGGTCTGGGATCACCACTCCGTAGGCCAGAAGTTTCGCTGCGACGGCCAAAGTCATCGGCCGCACATTGGGGTAGCAGAAGTTTCCCGTATCGAGCATCAGGCCGGTGTAGAGGCAAGTCGCAATCTCTTTATCGAAAAAGGGTTTTCCTTCCAGCACTTCCAGCGCATCAATCAGGTGGTAGACCAACTCACAACTCGCTGCTGCCTCACTGAAAATATAGGTATCGCGATCCGGCTCTTTGTCACTGATATGATGGTCAATAATCTTGCGACTGGGTGCAGCAAGCCACGCATCACGGCGATTCGCCAGTCTATGGGACACCGAAAGATCAATCTGAATCCCCATGATCTGATGACTCAGAAGGTCTTTCTTCTCCACTGCCGAAAGAGCAGACCAATCCCTAGCCAGGCTCAGGCCGGCCAAATGTTTATATTCCGGCTTGACCTCTTCTTCATAAATGCAAAGGACCGAAATGCCCAACTTGCGAATCGCCAGAGCCAAACCCAGAGAAGAACCATACGCATCGCCATCCGCGTTTAGGTGCGGATAAATCATGACCAGACCCTCTTGCCCCCTAAGGGCAATCAGGTCTTCCGCCAAAGGCCGAAACGCTTCTCTTCTCTCCTCGATGGTCATGGCCCCTCTATTCTTCGTCGTCATTCGAAACGTCTTCCGGCTCTTCGGCCTCAACGTTCTTCTTCCCCATCACATCCGACAGGAGCTGATCAATACGATTCCCCGTGTCATAGGTATCATCTAGTTTAAAGGTGATCTCCGGCGTTTTCCGTAGCTTCAGTTGCTTCGCCACCGCAGAACGGAAGAAGCCTTGGGCCTTTTGCAAGGCTTTGATCGCCTCTGCCTTCTGCTCCGGCGTGCCCAAAATGCTGATGTATGCTGTCGCAAAGCTAAAGTCTCTGGTCACCTGTACCTTCGTCACCGAAGTAAACGCAGGTACTCTAGGATCCTTGACTTCCCGTTGGATGACAGCGCCGAGGATGCGTTTCATTTCATCCCCGACTTTGTCCTCTCGACGTATCGCCATTTTTATTGCCTTTCTACCTCTTGGATCTGGAAGGCTTCGACCACGTCGCCCACCTTCAGATCGTTGAAGTTTTCAATCGTCACACCGCACTCGTAGCCGGCTGCGACTTCTTTTACGTCATCTTTGAAGCGACGAAGGGAGCCCAATTTACCGGTAAACACCACAACGCTGTCGCGCAGAAGACGAATATCACTATTGCGGAAGATCTTCCCGTCGGTGACATAGGCGCCACCGATCGTGCCAATGGAGCTCACCTTATAGGTTTCTCTGATCTCCACATGACCGGTAATCACTTCCTTAAATTCAGGCGCAAGCATGCCCTTCATGGCAAGCTCGATATCTTCGATCGCCTTATAGATAATGTCGTAGTTCTTAATCTCGACCCCCAACTCTTTCGCCAGTTCCGAAATCGCATTGGTCGGACGAACATTGAAGCCAATTACCAGCGCACCAGAAGCCTCCGCCAAGCGAAGATCGCTCTCATTAATGGCACCGGCTGCCCCGTGAATAATTTTCACTTTGACTTCGTCATTAGAGAGCCGCTCTAGCGACTGCTTCATCGCTTCGACAGAACCGACAACGTCAGCCTTCACGATAATGTTGAAGTCCACAACCTTACCGGCTTCAATCGAGGAGAAGAGATTGTCCAAAGTAACCGCAGGCGAAGACTTAAAGCCAGCCTGACGAGATTCCAGACGCTTCTGCTCGGCAAACTGACGAGCGGCACGCTCATCTTCAACCACATAGAACATCGCACCGGCTTCCGGAACTTCTGGCAAACCAATGACCTCAACCGGCACAGAGGGTCCCGCCGGCTGATTCATGATGCCATTGGCATCACGCATCGCACGGATATTACCCACCACCTGGTTCGCCACAATCGTGTCGCCCTGGTGTAAGGTTCCGCGCTGGACCAGCAAGGTTGCCACGGTACCACGGGTTTTATCCAGCGAGGCTTCGATGATAATGCCCTTTGCCTGTTTCTTGGGATCGGCCTTTAGGTCCATCACATCTGCGGTCAGGAGAACCATCTCTAAGAGCTCGTTGACGCCGTCTCCGGTTTTGGCCGAAATCGGCACCATAACCGTCTGACCGCCCCACTCTTCCGGAACGAGATCGTACTTGCTGAGCTCTTGCTTCACCTTATCAGGGTTTGCGCCCGGCTTGTCCATCTTGTTGATGGCAACCAGGATCGTGGTTCCGGCAGCCTTTGCGTGATTAATCGCTTCAACCGTCTGCGGCATGACACCGTCGTCCGCTGCAACCACCAAGATCGCAATATCGGTCGCCTGCGCACCACGGGCACGCATCGTCGTAAAGGCCTCATGACCTGGCGTATCCAAGAAGGTAATCTTGCGCCCGTTGAGATCCGTCATGTACGCACCAATGCGCTGCGTAATGCCACCGGCTTCGCCCGAAGCAACAGAGGCCTGACGAATGCGGTCCAGCAGAGTGGTCTTACCATGGTCAACGTGACCCATGACCACAACAACCGGCGGACGCGTGACGAGGTTCTCTTCCTCATCTTCCGAATCGTCGAACAAGATTTCGGCGAGCTCCACTTCCTTCAGCAGCTCGGTCGTAACACCAAACTCTTCCGCAATAATGGCGGCTGTATCGTAGTCGATTTCCTGGTTCATCGTCGCCATGATGCCATTCTTCATCAAATGCATAATGACATCCGCAGAGGTTCTGGAAATCGCTTCCGCAAACTCTTTTACGGTCATAAACGCCGGGATCGTGATATGCGTAACCGCTGTCTGCTCCTTACGCTGATCCTTATCGCGCTGGCTACTCTTCCTTCTGCCGCGAACAAAATTCTGCTCGCCGCTATCTAAGAAATTCTTCGAGCGCTTGCCAGTCTGGGCAAACTCTCTCGAACGTGTAGACTTGCTATCTTTATTGGCACCGAACTTATTCTTCGCCGCTTGGCTTCTGGCCAAGTTCGGATCCGGTAAGACATCGGTCTTCTTGGCTCTGGGCTTTCTGGGACCGGACTGGAACTTGTTCTTATCGTCCTCATCCTTGTCCTTATCGAAACCCCCACCCGGGAACGGGGCTCTGCCCTGTCCACCTTGGCCTGGCCCACGACTCTGGAAACCCTGGCTTCTGCCCTGGTAACTTCCACCTTCCGAACCGCGGCTTCTGCCACCCGTATAGCGTGTCCGCTCGCCGGGTCCTTGTGCCTCCGCCTTGGCCTTCTCATCTTTCTTCTTGGCAAAAGCCCTCGCCGTTGCCGCCAACGAATCATCCGCCGAAGCCGACGAAATCTTCCTCGGTCCAACTGGCGCAGCCCCAGACGAAATCTTCCTAGGGCCTGCAGGCGCAGCCGGCGATGGTGCCGGTGCTACAGGCGCTTGCGGCCCACTACTTGCCGGC
>CAZCLL010000020.1:13938-14755 GCA_964499555.1 uncultured Fastidiosipila sp. | reverse complement strand
TGCTTGAATTTTACGAGGTCCAGCTTGTTGTCTATCACTCTGTTGCCTATCGCCTTGTTGCCTGTCGCCCGATTTCGGTGCACCCGCTCTCGGTGCAGCACCCTTCGGAGCGCCGCCTCTTGAAGAAGCGCCACCTTGGCCAGCAGGTCTAGCCTGTGCACCCTTAGGCGTTACGCTATCTGTCTGCGGCGCGCCACCGGAAGCAATTTTCCGAGGGCCTTTCGCCTGCGGCGGTTCCATACGCCCGATCTTACGGGGTCTGGGTTCCTCAGACGTGACCGGTGCAGCACTCGCAGGAGAAGTCTCCGTGCCAGCTGACGTATCTGCCTTAGCCGCTGGCGAATCTGCCGCAGCTACAGGCGCTTTCGTTTCCGCAGCCTCCGTCTCTGTCGCCTTAGCGCTTGTAGACTCTTTGGCTGCTTGGGCATTTTGCGCCGCCTTGGCAACCGCTTCATCGATTGCCTTCTCGGCTGCCTCAGAGAGAGACTTCGCTTGCGCTCTTGGCCCCTCTGCCGGCCGGCTGCTTTGGCCAGCACCAGAAGGCGCAGCCTTCACTGGTTGAGGTGCGCTCGCAGATACCTCGGGAGCCTTCGCCCCAGACGAAATTTTGCGCGGCATCGGCCCATCACCAAGTCTCGTTGGTGTAATCGTAGCCGTCTTGTCTTCGCTTGATGTAGCGTCTGCAAGGTCTTGTGCGCCATCCGCTTGGCCCTGACGCTCCGCTCGCTCGTCTGCAGAATCTGCCTCGGAAGTTTCATCGTCACGCTTGGCCTTCTTAACCTTCTTGACCTTAACGGTACCGGTAATGCCCTTGCCG
>CAZCLL010000020.1:2289-13856 GCA_964499555.1 uncultured Fastidiosipila sp. | reverse complement strand
ATTATACAGATTTTTTATCATTATGTTCTCTAGCTTCCTGAGGGCGCAAAACCAGCCTCACCAGCGCCGTTCACCGCGCCTCGCTCACTCGCAGAAGCACCTTCCGCAAAGGCTTGGGCAATCCCATCAGAAAATCCCTCATCCGTCACCCCGAGCACCGCGCGCCACTTATGGCCGCCTGTCCACAGAGTCAACTTCTCACTATCGGCAAGTTCCAGCAAAGGGCATTCCACTTGCGCAGCGCGGATCGTAATCTTCCTTCTCGTCGAGCGACCCGCATCTTGCGCCAAAACTACCAACTTCACCTCGCCTCGCTCCAGCCCTTGTAGCGTAGCATCCAAGCCCGGCGTCAGTTTCCCGGCCCTCGAAGCCAAGCCCAAAAGCCGCGAAATTTTCTCTTCACTCATCCGCCTTCTCCACAACCTTGCCATCCACACCAATGCGGAATTTCCGCATTCCCTCCGCCCTGGCCTGTTCTTTTTGCCAGGTGGCCAAAGCCGCCTTCACCTCATCCTCCAAGCCTTCTGGCATTTTCGTCTTCAGGTGATGGGCCAGTTTTCCTTTGGCAAAAGCCATCTCCACACAAGAGGCTTCCTTACACACATAAGCGCCTCGCCCCATCATCTTCCCTCGCAAATCCAAAACCGGCACACCCTCTTGCAAAACGATGCGAAAGAGCGATTTCCGATCCTTCATCTCGCGGCAAGAAACACACATGCGTTGCGGTATCTTCTTGGGCTTGCCTTTGGGCATAGGGTCTCCTCTTCTTGTGCTTTATGCTTCTTCGTTCTCGTTAGTCTCTTCTGCTACACCAGGCTCACTGACTTCAGTAGCCTCGATGTCCTCTACAGGGGTCTCGGCGGCTTTGGCCTCGAGATCCGCCGCATTATCCTCAGCACTGTCCTCAGCCTCGGCCGAGGCAGCGGTGGCAGCGGCATCGAACCTTGCCATGAAGTCCTTCTCGATCTCCTCGCGGACCTGGCTCTCGCTCTTGATGTCGATCTTCCAACCGGTCAGGCGGGCGGCGAGTCTAGCATTCTGGCCATTGCGACCAATCGCCAACGAAAGCTGACTATCCGGCACCACAACCTGGGCCTGGCGCCCGTCTTCACCTTCGGTAAGCTCCACGCGCACGGCATTGGCGGGTTTGAGGGCATTTCTGATGTAAATGGTCTCGTCCGGATCCCATTCGATGATGTCGATTTTCTCGCCACGGAGCTCGTTCATGACATTCTGGACGCGCATGCCTCTTTGGCCAACGCAAGCCCCCAGCGGATCCACATTCTCATCTCTGGTCGCCACCGAAATCTTGGTCCTAGAACCAGCCTCTCTTGAGCAGCTCACAATCTCGACAATACCGCTGGCAATTTCCGGCACTTCCTGCTCAAAAAGCCGCCTCACCAAATCCGGATGCGAACGAGAGACATAAATCACCGGGCGCCCCTTCTTGTCGTCCACACGCTTGATGAGGAACATCATGCGCTCATTGAAATTATACTCATCCAAACGGCTCTGTTCCTGGGTGGTCAGCACGGCTTCGGCACGCCCGATGTCCACAATGACTTCGCGGCGGTCTTTTCTTTGGACAACACCCGAAGCCAGCTCGCCGATACGGCTGCTGTATTCGGACTGGATTCTTTCACGTTCGGCGGTAATGAGGCTTTGGTTAATGGCAAATTTTGCAGCCTGGGCCGCCAAACGTCCAAAGAGGCTCGGATCAATTTCATACTGCAAAACGTCGCCGACTTCAAAGTCTTCATCGATCTTCTGCGCTTCCTCAAGCGAGATCTGCGCATTTTTATCATCTACGACTTCGACGACTTCGACGTCGCGCAAAACGCTCATCACACCCGTTTCGCGGTCAATGTTCGCCTGGATATTATCGGTTGTTTTTGCCCCGAATTCGCGCTTATAAGCCGCGACCAATGCTTCTTCAATTGACTCGTAAATGAGCTCAGGCTCTAAACCTCTTTCCTTACATAAAAGGCGGATTGCCTCAACCAATTCCTCGTTCATACATGTTCCTTTCTTCTATCTTATCCTGGTTTGTGTTGGGTGCTAGGCTAGCTAGCGGCGTGGCGGCGTAGCGATGTCGCTGCGTAGCGGCGTAGCGATGTGCGGCGTGCGGCGTAGCGGCGTCGCTGTTTACTAAAAGCGAATCACCCGTTTCACATTGGCAATTTCAGCAAGTGGTAATTCTGTATCCTCTTCTTGGCCTTCCACACGAAGCCGAATCGTATCCTCTGTGCTCCCTTGTAAAATGCCTTTGATGGTCTTTTGATTATCCCTTGCCTTGTAAAATTTCACTTCGATTTCATGTCCTTGGTAGCGTTTGAAGTCTGCTTGTGTCTTCAGGGGCCGATCCAAACCGGGCGATTGCACTTCCAAATTATAGGCCTGCTTAATCTCCACATTGTCGTCAATGACAGGGTCAACCGCTCTGCTCACCGCTTCACAGTCATCCAAGGAAATCCCACCCACTTTATCAATGATGAGACGAAGAACCCAATTAGGACCTTCTTTCACATATTTGACTTCCAGAAGCTCAACACCTTGCTCTTCCGCAATCGGCTGTGCCAATTCAAACACCTTGCCAGCAATTCCGGGACCTGCCATCTTCTCTACACCCCTTACAAAAAGAAAAGCGGGGCGTCACCGCTCCACTTCAAACCAACCACACTATATCGTCTGCTAGACTACCACCTTTTGCCATGAAATGCAAGGTGCCAAAATCTTTGGTTCTTTGCTTGAAGCCCTTTGATTGAAACCCTTTAGTCGAAGCCTATGATTGAAGCCTTTTAGTTGAAGCCTCTGATTAAAGCAGTTGGTGAGTTTTAGGTGAAGGGAATTTTTAAGGGAGAATTCTGCGGATTCTTTCACAAAACTCTCCTCTATAAACATATAAACGAAATATTCTGAGACAGACAGCTGTTTATTTGCCTTCGTATTGCCATCACTTCCTTTTCGCGATTATTTTTCATGCGAGCCAGAGATAATGCCCTTCTCGTCAATGCCCAACATCTTACCTGGACAAAACTCAGCGATATCTGAATTGAACATATTATCCATCGCTTTATTTTCTCAAATTCATGCCAAAATCATCCCCATCGGGGCGTTTCTGAGTGCTTATCCGCCCATTTCCCCAGCAAAACCCGTCGTCAGCTCGGATATCTCCGAGTTTTGTCCACTTTACCTTGTTATATAATGATTTTACCCAACTTGCTGCCTACTATTCACTAGAATTGGAGGATATCGACCCGAACACGCACCGAACACAAGAGACCCTTCCGCCAAAACATCCAATCAACGCAAGGATTACACCTCCATTGAATCACTTGGAACACCGAACACACAAGCCGCTGTGGATATCAGCCGGAACATCAGACGGATACAAGATTTTCTACCGCATTCAACTGCCTGCTGAGCAGGCAGTTCATTACCAGCGGCAAGTTTATTGTATGCGGTAGCCACTCTCGTGATTTTATTCTATGGGCGGTAGTCACTCTCGTAGTTTATTTTATGAGTAGCGGATGGATCTCTTGCATTGACTGTAGGTTCTACTCGATTTCCGCCGATTCATAGTTCTACGAGGCTGCTAGTATTTGTAATCAATGATTGATGAGGCCTAGAACAAAAGACAATCTCAGATATCGTGTTGATTTTCGATTAAATCTGGAACAATAAGGGCCAGTCAGTAAAGTCCACCTGAATTGTCGTGTTGTTTTTCGATTAAATCCGGGATCCACTAGGCCAAACAGCAATGTCAACCTAAACTATCGTGTTGTTTTTCGATTAAATCCGGGATCCACTAGGCCAAACAGCAATGTCAACCTAAACTATCGTGTTGATTTTCGATTAAATCCGGAATCAGTAAGGCCAAACAGCAATGTCAACCTCAACTATCATGTTGATTTTCGATTAAATCCGGGATCCGATCACCCAAACAGCAATGTACACCACAATCATCATGTTGATTTTCGATTAAATCTGGAATCAGTAAAGCCATACAGTAATGTCAACCCAAATCATCATGTTGATTTTCGATTAAATCCGGAATCAGTAGGGCCATACAGTAATGTCAACCTAAACTATCATGTTGGTTTTCGATTAAATCCGGAATTGATGGCGCTCCCCATTAAACCTAACATCTTACGCTGGTCAGGATCTGTTGTTATCCACGCATAATATATTATCTATCGGCCGAATTTGCTGGGATCACCTCTAAAACACCCAGAATCAAACAATGTTTTTAGGTGGTTTTCCAAAATCACACAGTAGGTAATATGGTAAGTATGGACAGCGACAGATCCGGACCACAATACTATGTTAACTATCGTCATCTCCCTCCTAACACCCTACTTGCACCCTCCTAATACCCTCCAAACGTCATAATACTCGCTAGAAATGAGACATCGACCGGAGTGTGCACCAATACAAAGCAACTTCAGCCAAAATTTTTGCAACACGTAAACTTCATCTACATACAGCGGCATCTCTTTTTCGCATCTGAATCATCAATCATCAATCATCAATCATCAATCATCAATCATTTACACAAAACAGAAGGGACACAACGACGCCAACCAGTTATCAAGCTAGTGTTGATTTTGTTGGTTCGGCTATCACGAGCGGAGGTTATTCTCACAATTAATTCGTAGATATTCGGTAGTCATTCTCGTGATTGATTTTATCTGAGGCGGAATGATCTCTCGCATCCGTCCGAAGTTCCGGTAGATATCCACAGAATCCGGCTTGGGCAGTGGTTTGACTGCGGCGCATTAAAAATAAATGACGTAACAACATCTCCCAGAACGCCACACCCATCAGCACGCCAAACACCAAACACCAAACAGCTTAGTACTCTAATCACCAATCACCAATCACCAACCTCCAAACGACCAAACACCAAACCCCATCAAAAAGGCGACCCGCAGACCGCAGATCGCCCCAAAATCAATGTTTCTTCAATGAGAACCGAAGCCCAAAAGCCCCAAGAAGCCCAACAAACCCCATCAAACCTCAATATCATCAGCCCAGGACATCAGGCCACGGAGGCGACGACCCACGACTTCGACTGGGTGCTGGCTTTGGATGCGGCGTTGTGCTTTCAGCTGGACCTGGCCAGTTTGGTTCTCGGCAATGAAGTCACGAGCAAATTTGCCGGACTGGATGTCCTTCAAAACAGCGCGCATTGCATTCTTCGTATCTTCCGTAATGATCTTCGGACCCGTAATGTAGTCACCAAACTCAGCCGTATTCGATATCGAATAACGCATCAGCGTCAGACCGCCCTGGTAAACCATGTCAACGATCAGCTTCATCTCATGCATGCACTCATAGTAGGCATTCTCTTCATCATAGCCAGCTTCAACCAGGACCTCGTAACCCGCCTGCATCAGGGCCGAAACGCCACCGCAAAGAACCGCCTGCTCACCGAACAGGTCCGTCTCGGTCTCTTCACGGAACGTCGTTTCCAGAAGGCCAGCACGAGCCGCGCCAATACCGGTACCGTAAGCAAAAGCAATATCACGCGCATTGCCCGTATAATCTTGGTGAATCGCAAAGAGCGCCGGAACCCCGCGTCCCAGCTGGTATTCATGACGCACCGTGTGGCCGGGACCCTTCGGCGCAATCATAAAGACATCAATATTTTCCGGCGGCGTAATCGTGCCGTAGTGGATATTGAACCCATGGGCAAAAGCCAGCGCCGCCCCCTCCTTCAGGTTCGGTGCGATCTCGGACTCGTAGACCTGAGGTGCCTTCTCATCCGGAAGCAAAATCATGACAACATCCGAAGCCTTCACCGCTTCAGCAACCGTTAGAACCGTGAGGCCAGCCTTCTCAGCCTTCGCCGCGGACTTCGAGCCCTCATAGAGACCCACAACCACATCGTAGCCGGACTCTTTGAGGTTCAGCGAGTGCGCATGCCCCTGGCTACCGTAGCCAATCACCGCAACTTTTTTGCCATCTAACGCGCCGGTAGCGCATTCTGCTTCTTTGTAAACCTTTTTCATTTGATCCTCCCAAAATCGATTTTTTCTTGTTTCGGCCAAAGCCGCCTTCAACCACTTCTTCTGCGAAAACCCAGTCACCGAAGAGCCAAGGTCCGCAAGGAAAACTTAATCATCTTTCAGATCTGTTTCTAGATCCATGCTAGCGCCGTCGTCCGCCTCATGAGAACAGCCGCCTTTACAGCCGCCACAGCCACCTTCCGCACCAGAATCAGGATCAGCGACGGCGGCATCGCCAGCGGCGACGGCGCCAGCGGGACACTCGCCGTCCACTAGGCGAATATCCAGGTGGTTCTGGCCGCGATCAATTGCGATGAGGCCGGTGCGGACAATTTCCATAATGTGGTAGGGCTTCAGCATCTCGACAAAAGCCTCCAGCTTGCCGCCCGCACCTGTAATCTGAACCGTAATCGTTCCGCTGGAAACATCCACAATGCCTCCGCGGAAAATATCCACAATCGTCACAATTTCCTGGCGCAAAGAACTGTCCGCCCGAACCTTCACCAGAGCCAATTCGCGAACGAAGCTCTCCTCGGCAGGAAGTTCTCTCACCATGAGGACCTCAGGCAATTTATAGAGCTGATTAATTACTAGCTCCACTTGCTCCTGATCGATATCCAGCTGAACCGTAATGCGTGTCACATCCGGATCCTGTGTCGAGCCCGCAGCAATACTCGCAATGTTGTAGCCTCTCCTCGAAAAAGAATTCGAAATTCTGGAGAGCACGCCGGCTTGGTTCTTCACCAAGAGTGCTAAATTACATGCCATCTGTGAGCCTCCTTTCCCCTTGCGTTCCTCTAAACTTACCACGATGCAAAACGCCTCTCAAGCCTAAGCCGAAAGGCGTTCGAAAACAGACATTTTTTGATAGCTTAACCCGCAAAAGAACAAGAAAGTGCGCGGGAAAAGGGGGAGTCTTAGGCTTTGGCCTAAACAAATACCAAAAATCAGCTGTCTGTACCGTTCTGGCGTTTCAGCTCCTCGAGGATCTGGGTGAGGAGAACTACATCCGTAACCTCGGGCTCCTCTGCCACTTCTTCCACCGGCTTGCTGAACTTGTCGCGCATGCTGCCCAGACCTTTAACAACCAAGAAGATGACGAGCGCAATCAGAAGGAAGCTGATGATCGCATTGATGAGCAAACCATAGGAGATTGCCACTTCCGGCACATCACCAGCTGCGGCCTTGAGGACAATCTTCAATTCGCTGAAGTTGACCCCGCCAATCAGTAAACCGATCGGAGGCATGATCACATCATTGACGAGTGAGTCGATGACCGTCTTAAACGCACCACCGACAACCACACCGACGGCCATATCAATGACATTGCCTCTCATAATGAATTCTTTGAATTCGCCTGCGAGTTTCGACATAGTAAAAACCCTCCATGTAAACTTTTTTGAAAAATTTATGACACAAACTGTGTCAACCTTCCCAAAGTATAGCAAAACAGGTTCGATACTTCGCTAACAAAAAAACCGCCTGGGGAGGCGGTTTATCCATTTTATGTAGATTTCGTCATTTCGTAATTTTCTCTAGAGAAAACTCTTCAAACTCTCTGACAAATTCTCCAATTCAGCACTGTAGGTCATCTCAGCCTCGAAGCTCTTGTCCTCCGACAAGCCCTGCAAAGCGGAGAGGAAACGGGCCAATTCCTCATCTTCTACATTGGCAACGACCTTATTGATGCTGTCAATATAAATATGGCTAATATCGTAATCCTTCGCATTCAGACCCGCGATAAAAGCCAGTAGTTCATCAAATGTGTTCACCGGATATTGGTCGATGTCAATCATACGAACCCGATACTTCACATACTGGTCGAGCCGGTTCCCCCGCAGTATGCAGATAATGTTGTGGTCGGGATTCTCGGCCTGGGCATTCAGGTCGTTCACCAACTTTCTGCTCTTCCCGCTGCCTTTGCCGCCAACAATCAGTTTCACCATAATGAATTCTCCTTCAAAAAATGATAGCTAAGATGGAGCTGTTAACAGTATTATAACCCAGTCTTCCCCTTCAAAAAGGGCGAAATAGAAAACTTTCCAAGCAAAATCACAACAATCTGGAAATTTTCCCTTTAGCCTTTGCTATACTATCGCAAATACCATGGCTCAAGCTGCGAAGCCCCACCTATCCCCTAGGAGCAACTGTCCGCCAAGCCATGAGATAAGGAGCCACAAAGGAGTATTTCATGCAACAAGCTCAGCATCCCAGTGACAAGGTCACCCGTAAGGTCATCTTACTCTATATCGCCGAAACCCTAGACAATCTCACCTACCAAGAATTTATGGAAACAGCGCTTGAGAGCATGTACCTAGACTATTTCCAATTCTCCCAGCTCCTCACCGAGCTCCTCGACGAACGCTTACTGGCAAAAGCCGAACGCAAAAACGAAGAGAGCCTCACCGCCCAAGGACGCCCTGCCGAACGCTACTCCCTCACCCCCTCGGGTCTCGTCGTCCTCGACACCTTGCGCAAGCAAATCCCAGTCCCCGTCACCGCATACCTACATAAAGCCCTCCGCGCCAGAGAACAAGATCTCCAAAACGAACACAGCATCCGCGCCCACTGGAAAGTCCGCCCGGATGGCCAATATGAAGTTTCCTTCAGCCTCTACGAGAAAGAAACCCGCTACTTCAAATGCCAAATCACCGTGCCCGATGAAAACACCGCCGTTGCCCTCTGCAACCATTGGGACAAGCAAGCGCCGGAACTCTACCCCCAGATCCTCGCCCTCCTCTGGCCGAAGAAGTAGGGGGAGGCGGCTTTGGCCCGAGCCGCTAGTACCTAGCGAGCAAAAAAAGAGCGCCTCACTAGGAGACGCCCGCGAAACTTCAACGAAGCTTCTTACTTGACCAAGGGATTCTCATTCAGCTTCGCAGCCAACTCATCCGCACGGGCCTCAATTGCCGCAATATCGTCGGCGTTCGGCATGCCCTTGATGTTCAGTGGCTCCAGCATCTCCCCCTTGAAACTGTCGATCGACCTCGCTACAATCTGCGGTGCCTGACTCGCCCAACCGTAAGAGCCGAGGAACTGGATGTACTGGGCTTTCGGCTTCAGCAAATTCACCACAGCAGCCAAATAAAGGGCGGAAGGATGCGGTCCCACGACAACCGTCGGTGCAGCAATCACGATCGCTGCGGCATCCACCACATCCGACGCCAAGTGGCCCACTTCATTCGTCAAAGAATCCACATGCGCAGCAATATCACGGGTAATCACAGAGATCCCATGCTGCGCCAAGCGCAAAGCATACTTCTCCACCATGATCTTCACCGAACCATGCATGCTCACATAGCCAATCACGACTTTCTTCTTCACATCATCCGAAGTCCACGACTCATAAAGCTTCAAAATCTTCGTCGTGTCATACCAAACCGGCCCATGCGCAGGGGCAATATGACGCGGATTCTTCTCTCTGACCCACGCCACATGCTTCGCCACTTGCTTGCGGAAAGGCATCATAATCTCCGCATAATATTGGCGGGCAGCCATTCTCTGGTCATTGCTATCCGTCGAGAAAACCTCCGTACTCGACGAGAACAAAATCCCATCCTCACGCAAATACGCCATATAATTATCCGGCCAATGCGCAAAAGGAATCATCTTAAACTCCAAAGTCTTCCCGCCCAGGTCCAGGGTATCCCCTTCCCCAACCAAAGTCGTCCTCGAAGCCGGAATATGAAGATGCGTCTCCATAAGCTCTTGCACCTTCTTATTCACAATCACCACCGCCTCCGGCCAAAGCTCCAGAAGCTGCGGCAACGTCCCCGAATGATCCTGCTCCGTGTGCAAGCAAACAATATAATCAAGTTTCTCACAACCGGCATCCGCCAAATTCTGACGCAAAACATCCCACTTATCCGGATCCACCGGATCAATCAAGCAAGTCGCCTTACTCCCATTAATCAAGTATGAGTTATAAGTCGTCCCCATAGGCGTAGGCATAAACGCATCAAACATCTCCCGATCCGGATGCGACGAACCCACTTCAAAAACTTGCGGCGCAACAGTTTGAATTGACATAGATAACCTCTTTCTATTTTTTGGTCCCCCAAGCCGCCACCCATCCCGAGCAGGGCGGGGCTCTCAGAACCTAAATGACCTTGTTCTCATTATGACAAACATTTACAGTTTCGTCCGTCCTTTCCCACAAAATCTTTTCATGCATTCACTCCGAATTTGCGCCCCGTCACTTCGGCCAAAGCCGCCCCCACCCCCTCTCCTTGAGCCAAATCACATTCATCCCGTCCTTCACATTCTCTATGGGGAAAAAGAAGCTTCAGATAAGCTTCAGAGAAGCAAAAAGTATCTTTCGTACCCAGCCTGCCAAAAAACACTATGCTATAATCAAGTCTAGTTGTAGAGTGCCGGTGCAAAAGCCCCCGCACTCACCATCAATTACATTTTATGTGAGGTGAAGAATTATGAAATCTTATGTTTGTGATCTCTGCGGTTACATCTATGACCCTTCCGTTGGTGACCCGGACAACGGCGTAGCCCCTGGCACTTCTTTTGAAGACGTACCGGAAGATTGGGTTTGCCCACTCTGTGGCGCCAGCAAGGACGACTTCAGCGAAGTCTAATCCAGCGCTACCTTTAAGTTCAACCGCAACCGCAATTTCAACTGTGCACAAAAAGCCTGCTGCTCTCGCACCAGGCTTTTTGTTTGGTTTAATTGATGGGTTTGGTTTATTGACTGGTTTGGTTTGGATCACAAGAGCCAAACAGTAAAGTCCAACACAACTATCATGTTGTTTTTCGAGTAAATCCGGAATCGAGCAAGTCAAACAGCAATCCCCACTCAACCGACGCTCTACTCTCTACTACCCAACATATTACTTGGACAAAACTCATCTCGATCCGAGTTTAACATGTTACCTGTTGCAGAATTCCCTCGAAATTCCCCCCAAACACCCCGATCAGGGCTATTTTGAGCGTCTTCGCCCCCAGTTTCCCTTCAAAACTCACCACCAGCTTGGATCGAGACGAGATTTGTCCACCTGAACTTGTTACCTATTGTTATTGCCCACCTTGCTCTCTACTATTCACTAGAATCTGAGGGATATCAAGCCGAACCCCGCACCGAACACAAGAATCCCTTCCGCCAAAACATCCAATCAACACAATGATTACCATCCACCGCATCACTTGGAACACCGAACACACGAACCGCTGTGGATATCAGCCGGAACATCAGACAAATACAAGAATTTCTACCCCATCCAACTCCCTGCGCAGTAGACAGCTCATAACTCGCGGCAAGTTTCTTGTGAGCGGTAGTAATTCCTATATCATTTTATCAGAGGTAGTTACCCTCGAAGTTGATTTATTGAGTAGCGGACGGATCTCCTGTATTGTCTGTAGGTTCAACCCGATATCCGCCAATTCATAGTTCTTCAAAACCGCTGGATGAGTAATCTGGAATTTCTGATACTAATAATGATATACCACCGCAGATATCGTGTTGATTTTCGATTAAATCCAGGATCTGAACACCCAAACAACAATCTCTACCTAAAGTATCTTGTTGATTTTCGATTAAATCCGGGA
>CAZCLL010000020.1:0-2189 GCA_964499555.1 uncultured Fastidiosipila sp. | reverse complement strand
CCCAAACAACAATCTCTACCTAAAGTATCTTGTTGATTTTCGATTAAATCCGGGATTTCTAGGGTGATGAGCAATAGACCACCTCAAATATCTTGTTGATTTTCGATTAAATCCGGAATCGATGCCCAAAACGATTGCCATATCAATCATCAGGCTAAACAGCCAAGCCAAACCAAACCAAACCAAACCAAACCAAACCAAACCAAACCAAGCCAAACCAAACCAAATCAAATCAAACCGGCCTAACCAAACAAAACCAAATCCAACAAAACAAAACCAACACAACAGCAAAAAATCCCCAAACCCTCAGGCACCAAGTTTGATGGACTTACCTTCTTTCGCCAACTCCTCAGAGAAACGATACAAAACAAACTTTCGTCCAACAACTTGAACCACTTCAGCACCCGTATAGGCCGCAACACCATCTGCAGCTTCACGAACTGGAAGAGGGCATGACTTCAAAACGGTCACCTTAACCAGCTCGCGAGTACGCAAAAGATTATCGAGATGCCGGTAAGTCTCCTCACTGATCCCTTCCTTACCCAACTGAAAAATACTATCCAGGGGATTCCCCAGACTACGCAACTGACTGCGCTGTTTACTTGTTAAACTCATAAAAACTCCTTATTGAAATGCAAAACACAAATACTTTTTTGGAAAACCCGCCTACCGAAAAGGCCGAGGCTCTCAAAAAACACATCCAGCCAAACAGGCCATTCCAAACTAACCAGTCCAAACGACCCAGACCAGACCAGACCGAGCCACCCCAACCAACCCAGCCAGACCAAGCCAACCCCAAACAAACTAAAAAATATAATCGAAAACCAAATCGCCCATCTCGATCTCATCGCCCTCTTGGACGCCAGCTTTCTCGAGCGAATCGATCACACCCTTCAGGCGAAGCTGTTTCTGGAAATACTGCAACGACTCCGTATCCGTGAAGTTAATTCCGCGCATCAGCTCATCAATCCATGGCCCTTGGACACTGAACCCTCCATCCATACGCCGCACTGTATAGGCATCCGCCTCCAATTTGTAAACCTTGATCTCCGTTTCCGGCCGTTCATTCAAAATCACAGGCGGCAGCTGCGCCACCCTGCGCGCAATCGCCTCCAGCAGCTCAGAAGTCCCAATGTGAATCGGGGCAGACAACTCATAGACCTCATAGCCCTCCCCCTCGAGTTTCGCCTTCAGCAAAGCAAGCTTCTCCGGATCCGCCATGTCAATTTTGTTCAAGGCAACAATTTGCGGTCTCGCCGCCAGTTGTGCATTAAACTCTTCAAGTTCCCTATTAATGAGGCCAAAGTCGCCGTACGGGTCTCTCCCCTCAGAGCCAGAAGCATCCAAGAAGTGCACGAGAAGTCTCGTCCGCTCAATATGGCGCAAGAAATCAATGCCTAGACCCGCCCCTTGGCTAGCTCCCTCAATCAAGCCAGGAATATCCGCAATCGTAAACGAGAAATCCCCCACCGTAGCAATCCCAAGCTGGGGCTCCAAAGTCGTAAATGGATAATCAGCAATCTTAGGTTTAGCCTGTGAAACAATTGAAAGATAAGTACTTTTGCCAACATTGGGTAATCCAATCAAGCCCACATCAGCCAAAAGTTTCAACTCCAAGTTGACATAGAAGCCCTCAACCCTTTGGCCGGGCTTCGCAAAGCGGGGGGCTTGACGTGTCGATGTCGCAAAAACCATGTTTCCGACGCCCCCTCGCCCCCCTTCAGATAACAGCACTTCCTGGCCATCCTCCGTAAGGTCGGCCAGGAGCCGGCCGCTTTCGGCTTCTCGTAAAATCGTGCCAACCGGCACCTGGATCAAGACATCCTGCCCCTTGCGGCCGGCCATCTTCTTCGCCATGCCATTCTGGCCATCTTCTGCAGCATACTTGCGTTGGAAACGGAAAGCCTGCAGCGTAGAAATGTTGCGATCCGCTATGACACGAACGCTCCCCCCACGGCCACCATTGCCACCATCCGGTCCGCCATTGGGCACATACTTGGCCGTATGAAAACTGACTGCGCCATTACCGCCATTGCCGGCTTTGACCCAAATTCTTGCCTCATCAATAAACATATAGTATTCCTCTTTTGTGCCGTAGCAGCCGAACTCCATTCAAAAAGAATCCCACCTACTCCGTTTAAAAAAGTCCGACCATAAGGCCGGACTCATAATCTAGCTTGATAGCTTAG
>CAZCLL010000019.1:18731-25490 GCA_964499555.1 uncultured Fastidiosipila sp. | reverse complement strand
GCTGGTCGATGACCGTCGCCCCGGAGCCGGACAGCACGTTCTTCAAACCCGCGCTTTTGAGCGCCCAGACGCAATGGACCGAAGCGTAATCGAATTCAATGCCCTGGCCGATCCGAATCGGGCCAGAGCCGAAGACCACCACGGTCTGCTTCGTCGATTGGCTAATGAACGGGAGGGCTTCATTCTCGGAGCTTCCAGGTCTCGGTGGAAAGAGCGAGTAGAAATAGGGCGTCTTTGCGGCAAATTCGCCGGCGCAAGTATCCACCATTTTATAAACCGGCTTCAGCGGCGCAACAGGCAGGTCCTGACCGCTCAAACGTTTGATCGTGCCATCTAGGTAGTGGTAGCCCTTCCCTTCGTAGTAGAGCGCTGCTGTGAGCTCTTCCGTAGCCAAGCGTTTCTCATACTCGGCCAAAGCCAGAAGTTCATCCAAGAACCACTCATCAATGAGGGTGAGTTCGTGGAGTTCCTCAATCGATACACCAGCCTTCAACGCAGCGAAGATGGCGAAGATGCGCTCATCGGACTGCTTCTTGATGACTTCGACGAGCTCTTCCACTGTGGCATTCGCGAACTTAGCCAAGTTCAAGGTATCCGAACCCAACTCAGCCCCCTGAATCGCCTTCATGATACCTGAACTGAAACGGTCACTAATGGCCATTACTTCGCCGGTGGCTTTCATTTGCGTGCCCAAGTGCCTCTCTGCGTAGACAAATTTGTCGAAAGGCCACTTCGGGAACTTCACCGCCAAGTAGTCAATGGCCGGCTCAAAGGCAGCCGTCGTATCCCCGGTCACTTCGTTCGTAATTTCGTTCAGGCGATAGCCCAGCGCGATTTTCGCCGAAACTCTAGCGATCGGGTAGCCCGTGGCTTTTGAGGCCAAAGCCGAAGACCTAGACACCCGGGGGTTGACTTCAATGACTGCGTAATCGAAGGATTCCGGATGGAGGGCAAACTGAATATTGCACCCCCCTTCCAATTTCAATTCTTGAATGATTTTGAGGGCCGCCGTCCGGAGCATTTGGTATTCCTTATCGGACAAAGTAACGGCCGGCGCAACCACAATGGAGTCGCCAGTATGCACGCCAACCGGATCGAAGTTTTCCATAGAACAGACCGTCAAGACGTTACCGTCGGCATCGCGGATGACTTCAAATTCGATCTCTTTCCAGCCAGCGATCGACTGCTCAATCAGGCATTGGTGAATCGGTGATAAATCCAGTCCTTGAGAGACAATCGAACGAAGTTCGGCTTCGGTATCCGCAATGCCGCCACCACTGCCGCCTAGGGTAAAGGCTGGGCGGACTATGACGGGATAGCCAATTTCATTTGCTGCAAACACAGCAGCTTCAATATCGGTAATGATTTCCGAGCGGGTACTAGGTTGCTCTAAAAGATCCATCATCTCGCGGAACTTCAAGCGGTCTTCGGCGCGGTCAATCGCCACCGGATCTGCGCCTAAGAGCCTCACATGGTAGCGATCCAAGACACCGGATTTTGCCAGTTTCATGGAGAGATTCAAGCCATTTTGGCCGCCGAAACCGGAGAGAATCGCATCCGGGCGTTCCTTCTCGATGATGCGTTCCAAAGTCTTTTCGGTCAACGGTTCCAAATAGATTCGGTCAGCAATCCCGGGATCCGTCATAATCGTTGCGGGGTTTGAGTTGACGAGGACAATTTCAATATGGTCTTCACGGAGTACGCGGCAGGCTTGGGTTCCAGAGTAGTCAAATTCGGCGGCTTGTCCGATGACAATGGGGCCGGAACCGATCACCATGACTTTACGAAGAGATTTATCTAGCGGCATCTTTGGCCTCCATCAAGGAAATGAATCGTTCGAAGAGGAAACGGGTTTCTTCCGGTCCACCCGAGGCTTCTGGGTGGAACTGCACGGAGAACTGCGGTTTGCCCTCATAATCGAGGCCTTCGCAGCTCCCGTCATTGACGTTGCGGAAGCGGACTTTGGCGCCTTTGGCCATCGAGCTGGTGTCGACCAAATAGCCGTGATTTTGTGCGGTCATGTAAATCCGTCCGCTCTGAAGGTCTTGCACGCCTTGGTTCTCGCCTCGGTGGCCATATTTCATCTTCTGAATCGTGAATCCATGAGCCAAGGCAAGAAGTTGGTGACCTAGGCAAATCCCCATTAAAGGAAGCCCGGAGGAGGCCAAGATCTTCGTGTTCTCGATGAGCTCATGATACTGACGTGGGTCTCCGGGGCCGTTACCTAAGAGGATGCCGTCTGGACTTCCTGCCAGAATGGCCTTAGGGTCGGTGTTATAAGGGAAAAGGGTTACTTCGCAGCCTCGCTCCACGAGATTGGTAATGATGCTCTTCTTCACCCCGGTATCCGGAATTGCTACACGGAAACGCGTTTGGCCTACCGGAAGCCAGGTTCTGGTTTCCTTGACCGATACTTCCGGTACTTGTGAGGCTGGGTGGAAATTTTGCAGAGCTTCTAGATCAACCGTTGTAGGATCACTCGTGATTACGGCGTTCATGACGCCTTCTTCCCGGATCTTCCGTGTCAGCATGCGGGTGTCGATCCCCTCAATGCCGACCACACCTTGCTTCGCCAAGTACGCTTGCAAGGTCCCTTCGGCTCGGAAGTTCGAAGCGGTTCGAGAAAGATTCCGGACCACATAGCCTTTGCAACTGACCTTGGCACTTTCCAAATCTTGGGGGATGAAGCCATAATTGCCAATTAAGGGAAAGGTCTGCATAATGATCTGAGCGCTGAAACTAGGGTCTGTCAAGGTCTCCAAGTAGCCGGACATACCGGTCGTGAAGACGAGTTCTGCGAACTCATTTTTCGGACTTGCACCGAAACCTTGCCCCTGATAGACACTGCCATCGGCGAGCACAAGATAGACTTGCTGGTTATTTTGCATAAAAAGCCTTTCTATACAGATAAAATTCATAATCACTGTATTATATGCATAAGCCTGCGTATTCGCTGTATTATAGGCCAAACTTTCTTCTAGTGACATACTAGCAGAAAAATTTCATGAAATAACTATACGTGAATTAACACAAGGCCTCAAGCCTGCTAAAATAAACCGAAATTCGAAGGGAGTCCCCAAGTAGATGAATGAATTATTAGATCGTTTTGGTTCCTTGGTATTTAACGATGAAGCGATGAAGCTTCATTTGCCGATGGACGTGTATACAAGGCTCAAACAGACCACAGACTTAGGTCTTCCACTCCAGGAAGATCTAGCGGATCCCGTAGCACAAGGGATGAAGAACTGGGCGGTGAGCAAAGGGGCGACCCATTATTCCCACTGGTTTCAGCCGATGACGGGTGTGATCGCTGAAAAACACGAAGCCTTTCTGGCTCCTTCTACGGGTGGTGGCGCAATCTTGGAGTTCCGAGGCAAAGAGTTAATCAAGGGCGAACCCGACGCTTCAAGCTTCCCCAGCGGAGGCCTTCGTTCCACATTTGAAGCCCGGGGCTATACCGCATGGGATCCATCTTCTTTTGCCTTTGTGAAAGACAAAACTTTATGTATCCCCACCGCCTTCTGTTCCTACGGCGGCCATGCAATGGATAAGAAGACGCCGCTTCTTCGTTCGATGCAAGCGATCAATCGTCAGACCTTACGTGTCTTACGTTTGTTTGGCGACAACGAAACGACGATGGCTACGGTGAATGCGGGCATTGAGCAAGAATACTTCCTTATTGATGCAGAACTTTTCAAGAAACGTCCGGATCTGGTCAACTGTTCCAGGACCCTCTTTGGGGCTAGAGCGCCAAAGGGCCAGGAAATGGGCGACCACTATTTCGGTAGCTTGAAGCCTCGCGTTTCCGCCTTTATGCAGGATCTAGATCAAGAACTCTGGAAATTAGGGGTTCCTGCGAAGACGAAGCACAACGAAGTCGCCCCGTCCCAACACGAACTGGCTCCAATCTTTGCCTCGGTGAACGTAGCATGCGACCAAAATCAATTGATGATGGAAACGATGAAGTCTGTGGCAGGCCGTCATGGCTTGGTCTGTCTGCTCCACGAGAAGCCCTATAACGGTCTCAACGGTTCAGGGAAACACATCAACTGGTCCATCGGCACCGATACCGGCCTCAATCTGCTTGATCCCGGTCATACACCGGCTGAGAATGCCAAGTTCCTCCTCTTTTTGAGCGCCATTCTCAAAGCCGTGAATGAGTACCAAGGCCTTCTGCGCATTTCCGCCGCCAGCGCCGGCAATGATCACCGCTTAGGTGCACACGAAGCACCGCCGGCCATTCTCTCCATCTTCTTAGGCGACGAATTGACTTCGATTTTAGAAGCGCTTGAAGCCGGCGAACTTTCCCCGGAACATAAGGAAACCGAGATTGAGATCGGCGTTGATGTCTTGCCGCATTTCAAACGGGATATTGCTGACCGTAACCGCACCTCTCCCTTCTCTTTTACTGGAAATCGTTTTGAATTTCGTATGGTGGGGAGCTCCGCTTCTGCGGCTTGCCCCAATATGATCTTGAATTCGATCGTTGCGGATACCCTGGCAAGTTTTGCCGATGAACTGGAGGGCAAGGAGAATTTTACCGACGCCCTGAATACCTTGATTGCCAAAACCATTAGAGAAAACAAACGCATCATCTTCAATGGCAACTCCTACTCGGCCGAATGGCGAGAAGAAGCCGCCCGAAGAGGGCTCACGAATTGGCAGAGCTCAGTCGAAGCCTTGAGTCACTATACGGATCCGGAATATGTGGCGATGTTCAACCGCCAAGGGGTTCTGACCGAAGATGAGCTCAAGATGCGCCGGGATGTGCTTTTAGAAAACTATAGCAGTGTCATCCAGATCGAAGCCTTTACGATGCTGGAAATGGCCAACCGAGGGATCATACCCCAGGCCTTCAGCTATCAGAAGCAGTTAGCCGATACCATCATCAGGAAGCGCCAGGCCGTAGACGGGATCGATACCACCGCCGAAGAACACCTGCTCCAAGATATCTGCAATCTAACCTCTCGCCTGTCCAGCCAAATGGCTGAACTAAGACGTAAACTTCGCCAGACGCCCAAGGATCAGGATCCTGCCGTAGCCGGTAACTGGTATCACGAGGTCATCTTGAAGCTCATGGGTGACATGAGGGATGCAGCGGATCAAATTGAACTGATCGAAGGTGAGACTTTCCTCCCCTATCCGCCCTACCAGGAGATGCTCTATAGCGAATAAGTGATCCTCATAAGCACACAAAAAAAGCGGCATTTCGGTGCCGCTTTTTTACTCCAATTCGTTGCGAAGTTCTTTTCTGTAGAGTAAGAGCTTCATCAAGGTCTCCTGATCGAGGTCGGTAAGGTCAAACAAATCGGGGCGTTTCTCAAGGGTTTCATTCAGGCCGTCCACTAGGTGGTAGCGCGCAATTTGTTCGTGGTGACCCCCTAGTAAAACCTCGGGAACCGCTCTACCTTGCCAGACCGGTGGTCTCGTGTATTGACGAGATTCCAAGATCCCTTGGTAATGAGATTCGTTTTCGAACGCACTCTTATCGGGAAGTGTTCCTTCCAGCATGCGGCTGGTCGCATCCACCACAATCAGGGAAGCCAGTTCCCCTCCGGTGAGTACATAATCGCCAACCGACAGCTCTTCGTCAACGATTTCATCGAGGACACGTTGGTCAACCCCTTCATAGTGCCCGCAAATCAGGATGATCTGCTCGTACTGCGTATAGTCCCGGGCAATCGCTTGCGTGAACGTACGACCTTTCGGCGAGAGGAAGATTGTGCGGCGTTTGGCTTTGGCCAAAGCCCCCTGTTCCGCTACCGCCTCCTGGTAGCTCCGAAAAATCGGTTCTGCCTGCATCAGCATGCCCGTACCGCCACCATAAAGGGTGTCATCCACGTGCCCGTAGTCGTCGACGGCGTGGTCACGGATCTGGTGGAGCCGATAACGTATAATGCCTCGGAGCGCGGCTCTACCGAGAATACTGCCTTCTAAATAAGGGGCCAAAACTTCGGGGAATAACGTCAGAATATCGAATTGCATCAGTCGTATACTTCCCAGAGGCCTTCTGGCAAGGAAACGTAGATTTCCCCTTCTGTGAAGTTTACGTCGAGTAAGGCGCCGCCTCGTGTCGGCAGCAGAAGATCCTTCGCTCCCGGACGTTTGATCACAAATAGATCGCCGGCGGGAGTATCTAGGACTTCTTTGAGTGTACCGATGACGCCCCTTGCCTCATCTCGAACCTTCATGCCGATGAGGTCACTGATATAGTATTGACCTTCTTCTAGCGGCAGCGCTTCTTCTCGTTTTACGGAGAGGTAGCTGCCTTTGAGTTTCTCTGCGTCATCCCGGGTCTCAACGCCTTCGAGCTTCACGAGGTCATGTTGGGCCCCTCTCACGTCTTGGAGACGCCTTAGACCAAGATTTTTCTTGGCATCCGGGGAAAACAAATAAACCTCTTCCAGGCCTGCCAGACGATCCGGCAGGTCCGAGAGGATCTTAGCCTTCATTTCGCCTTTGACTCCGTGAGCCGAAGTCAAAACAGCGATATGGAGATAGTCAGACAAGGGCCAAGCCATAGCGCGCCTTAGTCGACAATGTCGACAGCAACACGCGTATTCTCGCGGCTTGCCTTTGCCTTCATGATGGAGCGGATCGCCTGCGCTCTCCTGCCCCCCTTGCCGATGACTCTACCCATATCGTCCGGAGCCACACGTAGTTCCAGCACGACGGTACCGCCGTCAACTCTCGAAGATACAGTAACGTCATCCGGCGCTTCCACGAGAGCAGTAGCCATCGTGCGAAGGAGCTCCTGCA